>JAKSVI010000049.1 GCA_024408095.1 Bacilli bacterium | reverse complement strand
AAATTTATGAAAAAAGATATCATATAAAATGCAAAAAGGATGCCCATATGAAAAGGCATCCTTTTTTAATAATATTTATTGTTATCAATGATTGTGTTTGCTTAAATATTCCGTAAATGACTGTGCACCCAATTTTCTGCGTTTAGCAATCATGTTAGCCCAAACTTGATTTCCATCTGATTCAGTAATAAGTCCATTATTTAGTGCGTCTATTAATATATCTCCAGTAGTTACATGAGGCAAATTATATTTCTCAACATATTGGCTAATATCACGGAGATTATTGCTTGCAA
This sequence comes from Bacilli bacterium, assembly GCA_024408095.1. Classification (GTDB taxonomy): domain Bacteria; phylum Bacillota_I; class Bacilli_A; order RFN20; family CAG-826; genus JAKSVI01. The sequence goes on along the minus strand of JAKSVI010000049.1, from coordinate 1,895 downwards.
GAACTCCGTTGTTTTCTTTTGCAAGAGCAATTGAGGCTGATTCGCCATCACCAATAATCTTATAGCCTTTTTCCGGCTCGGTTGTCATTTGGATATAAAGCTTGTATTCCTCTTTAGAAATATCCATATCCATTATTTCTGCTTCTTGAGCTTGAACAAGTGTATCAACTCGTTGACGTAGATGAGGAACTGATGATAGTTCATTATACACCTGTTGAGGTATAACAATTCTTTTGGAATATAGTTGTGTAAGTAGACTTTGCCCATTAACCCAAAGAAAAGCTGATATGCAGTCACTGTCGAAGAAAAGTGAATTAGTCATTCAGTTCCCCCTCGTCTGATTCATCACCAAAAACAAGGTCGTGTCTAAATGCTTCAAGTAATAGTTGTTCAAATTTACCATCTGAAATCAGCTCTTTTTCAAGAAGCGCTTGGGTTTGTTTTATATAATATCCATAGGTTTTGCGTTCTTTTTCAGATCTAGATGGTTTATATAGTGAAGTATCATAACCAAGATTTGCGGCTGTACGCATAACATTATTTTTGTATTGTTCCATAAGTTCGGCTGTAATCAACTTTTCGTCAAGAAGACGATACAGCATTGCCTGATGACTTACTTTGTAAAGCTGTTCCAGTTCAATAACCTTTTCAAATGTAATGGTATTTCTTTTTTCATTTAATATTTCTTCTTCAAGCGGCATTAAGAAATATGCAGCAAACTGGTCTGCACTTTTCTCAATATCATTTCCCTTTCCAATATCCTTTTTACATATAATTGTTTTTTGATTGTTATCAAAATAGTAATGGTATAATTCGTGGGCAATTGAAAAATTCTGACGTCCAATCGACATAGATGAATTAATTGCTATTACAGTATCTTTTCCAATTTTAACACACATTCCGCTTATATTATTACCCATAGGATATAGGGTGAGTGAAAAATGAGGAATGTTTTGAACGATATTAAATGCATCAATAGGAGAAGAGTCACTCTCTCCAAGTTTTTTCCTTATTGAAACTGCCTGCTGGTATATTTTTAATTTATCAATCATTTTAGTCACCTAGTAACTTTGTCATAAAATCTGCATTTAAAGCTATTTTATTTATGAAGGATATTGTCTTCAAATCTTCTGCTGTAAGATCACTAGCTCTGAATGCACAAACGGTAGATGTAAAGCTGGAATCATTCTGTAAGGATTTAATTGAAACGCCAAACAATGAGGATAAACTGTTAAGCATGTCGGCTGTAAATGAACGTTCTCCTTTTTCAATTTTTGAAATTAAACTCTGGTCTACATTTAAAAAGTCTGCAATATTTTGTTGAGTATATCCACTTTTTTCTCTTAGTTCTTTAATTCTTAAATTTATATCCATGATAATCACTCCTGTACACTATATTAATTATATATCGATGAAGTCATAAAGTCAATGATTTGCGAATAAAAAAATATGACAAAATTTATTATAAACTTGAGAATAAAATGCAATAAAAAGAAAAAGGTTGCTTACATAGTAATGATTCCAACGATATTCCTCTTATATTTGTTAAGTTTAAGGGTAATAATAAATCAGCAATATCAGAGCCGCAGATATCACTGTTTGATGATCGTATTGAAATATTATCACATGGTGGCCTTACGAGAGGAATGACAGTAAAACAGTTTTTTGATGGTATAAGCAGACCGAGAAATGTAACGTTAATGAGGATATTCCTGAGTATGGGACTTACAGAACATACCGGTCATGGAGTGCCGACAATCATTGAAAAGTATGGGAAAGATGTATTTGAAATTGATGATAGCTATATAAAGTGTGTTATACCATATGATAAAGATGTGGTAACACATCTAAATAAAAATGTCGGTTTAAATGTCGGTTTAAATGTCGGTTTAAAT
>JAKSVI010000048.1 GCA_024408095.1 Bacilli bacterium | reverse complement strand
CATTAATTAATGATTTAGCAGCATATAAAGCTGCCCACCACATCGATCATTCATTCTAAAAATTTCTTTAACTTTTTGTTTATTATTTCTTAGTAATTTTTTTATAATATTTTTGGGAGGAATGTCAAACGAAAGCTTGGTTCAATAAACAATCCAGAGTTGTTCAATTAATTCTTTTATTAATTCCATTCGTTAACTGAATCGTTGAATTATGCGTAAGATGGAGCAACTTCTTAAAGAAAAAGACCTTATCGCCTTAGTTATGGCCATCGTTGCAACAGTCAGCTGTGGTATTCTTGGTTGGGTCGACTTAGTCTGGTGCTTAGTCATCAAACACATGATTCTTGCGAAATAATTAAATAAAACAAGAAAAAAGTTCTGCGATAAAACAGAACTTTTATTTTTGACTTATTAACTACTAGTTAATTTTAACATCGGTTAAAACGATTTTATCTTCCATGAATGTAAAGATTGCATCGACCCAACCAAGAATAATACCAAAACCAAATGTTGCAATAAGAGCAACTAAGAGTGATCCAACGTCTTTCTTTTCAATAAAAAGTGACCATCTGAGAACTAATTCAACAATCCAGTTAACAAATGGGATAGCAAGTAAGACAATGCGAACGGTTTTGGAAAGTTCCATAAATTTCTTGAGCATTTTTAATTCCTCCAAGCAAAAATAATTATATTATTAAAACAAAAATAAGCAATATTTTTTTACTATTTTTAAACCCATTAATAAAAAGTAATATCTTTTTAAGGTTGTTATCTGAATAATAAGGAATATAATATATACCGATAGAGGTTATTCGGTATGATATATATTAGTGTTAAAGAAGCCGCAACAAAATGGGGCTTAAATGAAAGAAGAGTTCGTGCTTTATGTGAGCAAGGAAGGGTCGATGGAGCTTTTAAAGATGGAAAGTCTTATTTAATTCCAGAAATTGCTAATAAACCTATAGATAAAAGAATCAAATTTAATAAAGATGATATCGTACGTATCAAATTAAATGCCGATACAGTCGATTTTAAAACATACAAGAAAGTATATCCAAATAAGGAAGGATTTTTCGGAAAATATGGAGGATCATTCGTTGGCAAGGATTTGCAAAAAGCTTTTAATGAGGTATATTCCGGTTATTTAACAATTTGTAAATCTGCTCGTTTTATTGAAGAACTTAGACGTATTAGAAGAGATTTTCAAGGCCGCCCTACACCACTTTATCATTGTGAAAGGCTTTCAACGTATCTAGGCAAAGTACAAATTTATTTGAAACGTGAGGACCTTAATCATACAGGATCACACAAATTAAATCACTGCATGGGTGAGGCATTACTCGCAAAGTATTTAGGTAAGAAAAAGTTAATTGCAGAAACTGGAGCTGGTAGCCATGGAGTCGCTGTTGCTACCGCTGCAGCTTATTTTGGACTTGAATGCGAAATACATATGGGTGCTGTAGATATTAAAAAGCAAGCACCTAACGTTGCTAGAATGAAAATTCTTGGTGCTAATGTTATTGAAGTTAATAGTGGAACAAAAACATTAAAAGAAGCTGTTGATAGTGCGTTTGAAGCTTATTCTAAGCAACATAAAAGTGCATTTTATTGTATGGGAAGTGTTGTCGGTCCACATCCATTCCCACTAATGGTTAGAGATTTCCAAGAAATTATCGGAAAAGAAACAAGGGAACAATTTATAGATAAAACCGGTGAACTTCCTGATATAGTTTGTGCTTGCACTGGTGGCGGAAGTAACTCAATCGGTATGTTCGAAGCCTTTTTAGATGATCCAGTAAGCCTTGTTGGTGTAGAAGCAGCTGGCAAAGATAATACAGCCGATGAAACAGCCGCATCTATTACATTCGGTAAAGATGGCACTATTCATGGATTTAAGTCAATTGTTTTGCAAGATTCAAAAGGAAATATAAAAGATGCTTCCACCATTGCTTCAGGCCTTGATTATCCTGGAGTTGGCCCAGAGCATGCATTTTTACACTCAATTGGTAGAGTTAATTATGCTGCCATAACCGATGATGAAGCTGTCGAAGCATTCTTCTTATTATCAAAATTAGAAGGCATTATTCCTGCAATAGAATCAGCTCACGCCCTAGCTTATGCAATTAAATGTGCTAGAACAATGCATTCAGGATCAATTGTAGTATGTTTATCAGGTCGCGGTGATAAAGACCTAGACTACATGATAGAGAACTATACAGAATACATGAAATAAGAAAAAAAGTAACGCAAATGCGTTACTTATTTTTTGCTTTCTGGCAGGAGTGACAGGAATCGAACCCGCGTTAGCGGTTTTGGAGA
>JAKSVI010000047.1 GCA_024408095.1 Bacilli bacterium | reverse complement strand
CTGCCAATTCGGAAATTTTATCTGAAATAGTTCCATCATCAATTGATTTTTTTATATCGTTTGTAAATTCTTTGAAATTCATCATATCCCCCTCATATTAGCTTGAAACTGTAAACCTAATATAAGATTTTTTTCTCATTATGTGCATATTAATGTCAATGGGATATGGGGAGACGCTCCGTGGGACAGCAGAACCGTCCCCATAGATATAGTAGGAAAATTAAACCATCTATTTGTGGCGTGTTTATATATTTTTATGGTAATATCTTAAATGTATAAATACAATGACTAATAGACCGTTTGGTACAGCAGTTTATGACCGATTTGGAGTAGTATGAAAGAAGAGAATAATTTTATTTAAATTTTTTTATTAAGACGTATAGGGTTAATATATGGAATAATAATTTCATTAATTAATTATTTAGGATTTTTAATTGCCTCTAATCAGACAATGCTTGTCATTGATAATGATGAATTCAAGTTATGGATTGATTATATTGATAAGCACGAATTAGAAATGACTTTGCTCTCTTCATTGTCATTCATTATTCCAATCACTTATTGCATTCTTTATGTTTGTGTTTGTAAGAAGGAAAAGGTTGCAGGTCGAATTATTAATTTGCCATTAGCGTACTCATTAATAGGTAGTTTGGGCTGGCTTATTAACTTACTATTAGAATGTATTATACTGTTTACGATTTATATAAAATATGGCATTAGTATGCATTCAGTTGCTATTAGTTCGTTATTAAGTATTGTACAGAGCTGTATATTTATTAGTACAATAGCTTTCATGTGCCTTTCGACAATTCATAGAATATATACACTTCCTAAATTCTTCCCAAATGGAAATCTATCTATGTACAAAGGAAGTAAGAAAATATCGACAAATGCCATAATGGCTACATTCTTTTCGTCAGTATGTATATTTCCTATATTTTATATGGTTTCAGTTCTTCGTAATTACAGTTTTATAAATGACTTTGTTGTTGATAAATCTGTGTATGTTATGGTACTTGGAATCATTTTAGTTGGAATAGTACTTTTGATTACTGTTGCTTATTATATGTCGCAGCCTTTGAAAAAGCTTAAAAACGCTACAGAGGCAATTAAAAATTCTGAGTATGACAAGCATATCGATGTAGTAAGTTCTGACGATTATGGTGATTTGGCAGATAATTTTAACTCTATGTCACAGGCATTATTAGAGCAACGTAATCGAATTATCACCATTCAGAATTCGATTATTCGCGGAATGGCGGTTATGGTTGAAAGCCGTGATAATAGTACTGGTGGTCATATTAACAGAACGAGTGAGTGTGTCAGGGTGTTTATAGAACAGCTGAAAAGGGATGGAAGCTTTGACATATCAGATACATTTGCAAATGCAATAATTAAGGCGGCGCCTATGCACGATCTTGGTAAAATCGCGGTAGATGATGCGGTGTTAAGAAAGCCAGGACGATTCACGCCAGAAGAATTTGAAATTATGAAACAGCATGCGGCAAAAGGTGCTGAGATTGTTGATGAAGTGCTGAAAGAATCAGATGACGAAGAATTTAAAAACATTGCAGTAAATGTCGCTCATTATCACCATGAAAAATGGGATGGCTCTGGATATCCTAATAAGATTAGTGGAGAAAACATTCCATATGAAGCAAGAATAATGGCTTTAGCAGATGTATTTGATGCGCTTGTAAGTAAGCGATGTTATAAAGATAGTATGTCATATGACAAAGCATTTCAAATAATTGAGGAATCTCTTGGACAACATTTTGATCCAGTGTTGGGTAGATTTTTTATTTCTTGTAGACCTAAGTTAGAGGAACTATATAATAATTTACCTGAATAATTACAATTCATTCCACAATGTAAATCCAAGGATTAGAATTCCACCAATAATTTGCCAGAAGCTCATTGCTTCACCAAGGATTGTTACTGAGATTATTACAGCAACAAGAGGATCTATGTAGCTTAAGATAGCTGCTTCCTGTCTGGGTAGTTCTTTTAGTGAAGTAAAGTACATACAGTAAGTGATTCCAGTATGTATTAGACCTACAATCGCCAAGCTAATCCATCCCAAGCTAGTGAGAGCTGAAATGGTGAAGCCTGACGTTATCCATACATATGGTAAAAGAACTATGAAGGCGGCATAAAACTGCAGGACGGTTCGATGTATGCCAGAAACATCCTTTATATACTTGTTTAACAAGATTACTGTTGCGTATAGACAGGCTGCACCTAGACCAAAGAGTATGCAAATGAAATGATTACTTGAAAGAGAGACATCAGTTAAGCCTGTTATCATAATACCTTTCGCAAAACTCTTTGAATAATGATATTTTACAT
>JAKSVI010000046.1 GCA_024408095.1 Bacilli bacterium | reverse complement strand
TGACATATTTTATATAAGGTTCAAATATAGAGAAAAGTTCGCATAAATGCGGGCTTTTCTTTACTTCTAAAAAAATTTTTTCATACCCTCGGTCTATACAGTAAAAACCGCATCCGCTAAACCGCAGGTGCGATATATTTTTGTTTTAACGAGTCCTACGCAGCTCCAGGACGGAACAACATATGACTCTGTGGTTATTATACTATATAGATTAATGAAATCAATAAGTAAGCTTATTTGTTATTATTTTTATAGTACATAATCATATTTGTTTTTTGAATATGGAAGCATAATAAGGTATATGTTATTATTAGATGAGAGAGTAATTATAGTAAAAAAACTAAGAATTGTGTTGGAATAAACGATTTAAGTAACTTAGAATGAGAAGTATATTGAAAAGAATATACAAAAAGGAACGTATTATGGATAAAAAAAAATTAGAATTTGTTATATTTTGCATAGAGAATGTTGCGGATAGTATAGGAAAGAATCCAGCTGAAATATATGAAATTATTGCAAATAAAACTAATATTTTAAGTAATTATATTATTCCTTGTTTTGATGTTTTACATTCACAAAGTAAGGAGTATATAGTTGATGATTTAACGAAGCTTATTAAGAGTAAGGGAGCAATAATATGATTCTTTATCATGGATCAAATATAGTCGTCGATAAACCTGATTTAAAATATTCTCGTAAAAATTTGGATTTTGGAATGGGTTTTTATACAACGACAATCGAAGATCAGGCAAAAAAATGGAGTGAACGATTTGTTGCAAAGGATTTGCCAGGTATAATTTCCATCTATGAAATAGACGATGAAAAAATAAATAATAGCAATACACTCTCATTTGAGACATATTCAGGTGAATGGCTTGATTTTATTGTTGATTGCAGAAGTGGAAAAGACACCTTAGATTATGATGTTATTATTGGTGGAATAGCCAATGATAAGGTTTTCAATACATGTGAATTATATTTAAAGAAGATGATTACAAAAAGTCAGGCATTAAGAAGACTTCGATATGAGAAACCAAATCTTCAGGTGTGCTTGAAAAACCAGGAGTATATTGATAAAAACCTAATATATAAGGATTATATTAAATTATGAATGCAGAACCTATAATTATGCAAATAAAATATACTGATATAGTTGAAGAACTTGCATTCTTGCAAAGAATATCTATCGAAGATGCCTTAAGAATCTTTTATGAATCAAACACATATGAATTAATGCATAAAGGTATATCTGACATGCATTGTCGAAGTATTTCATATATTGTAGAGGATATAATTAATGAGACAAGTTTTGATGGAATAACTAGATATATAACACTAGAAGAATTCCAAAAATCAACAAATGTTAAAATTGGAACAATAAAGAAAAAGAAAAATCGTGAAAAGATAAAAGGTATAATACGTATTAAAAATCAGTATTTTGTTCCCGTAGGAAGTAGATATCCTATGGGGATTATTAAAAAATATATTAAAAATGATGATGATAGAAGGTATTATATTCTGAAATCGATATACGAAAAATTATATGTTGATGAAGACATGTTAGGCATGCATAAAAAATCCTTTGAGATGATTCTTTCAGAACTAGAAAACAAAGGGTTCATTGCTCAAAATAATATTGGAAATATTTATGGTGCAAATGCATATGACACTACTATAGATGGAGGCAAGACAATTAAAAATACAAAAAATAAATCTATGACAGAAATAGCAAGAATGTTAGGTACAGCAGCAGGAGCACTTATTAAAGAGCTTAATTCATAGGCTGGTAGATTAATTCATGCATCAAGTTTTCTATCATGCTCAATCAACATATCCCTGTAAGCCTGATCTACGTCGGAACTTTCAGGGAAATTATAAACATAATAATCATAGTCAGCTTTTTCAGATACTTCAGAATCTGGGAAAGCTGATTTTTCATATACAGATTTCCATTCTTTAATAAATTCATTAAGCATATCAAAAGAAATTGCAACAGTTTCTTTTTCAATCTGATTTCCATTCTCATCAGTTACTGTAGTCGTTACAGTATGAAACTCGCCATTATATGCATCAAAAATACGAAATAGATGATGCATAGCTCTGGTGGAATTTAAGTCTGCGCATAATAATGATTCAGGATTAACATTTAATGCTTCTGCATACTTTTGTAACGTATCAGCCTTTGCATTACCACGTCCACTTTCATGTCGTCTAATAACAGCATCGTCATATCCAAGCTCTTTTGCAAGTTCTACCTGGGTCTTTCCAGCTCTTATTCTAAGTTTTCTTATTAGTTTTCCAGTTGTAAGCATAAGTACACCTCAAAATAGAAAATCAGTATATCTACATGCATATTATATCAGAAATATTCAAAAATAAAAGAAAATAGGATAAAAAAAATCCTATTAATATTGACAGG
>JAKSVI010000045.1 GCA_024408095.1 Bacilli bacterium | reverse complement strand
CTGGAGTTTGCGTTTAAATATTAATCGTTCAAAAATTATCTTTGGACACTAGTGATTCAACATAGTTATGACACATATTCGAGCTATAAATAAATGGCCGTCTGCAGATTCCTTTTTGAATAAATATGAAACTACAACAACAATTGCAGACACAAGAATAGACCATAGCCAAAACCTTCTCGATGTGAATCTTGTAAAACACTTATTTTTGAGTCTATAAATAAAAATTGTAATATTGAAATACAGAGCAATAAATGCAGCTCGACTTAGCGTTGCGGGAAGTAATATTGCAGCTGAGATACAAATTACAACACAAAACCGAATGATGATGTTAGTAAATAAAGGACATGGAAAAGTTCTATTATTTCGATATGCATAGGGTGCTAAAATACTTATGCAAAGCGAAAGAAATCCACCATATGGTCCTGGATTTGAAAAAGACCCCGTGATGCAACGTGAGAAATGTTTTGATTGAGTTAATCCAAATAATTGTGAAAAACCAAGAACAACTTCAATGAAACAGTATATTGAAAAAAAACAAATTAGCGTTAGTGAAATAACTTGACGCCAATACCATTTTTGAGCTATTTTACCATGAATTATTGTATCTTGGTCCATTTTTCCGTTACTAGATCAAAATATGTTTTGGTTAGTTGTATAAAATTTCTATTTGGTACAAAAATATCATATACTTTCATTGACGAATCCATAACAAAATAATATGGTTTATGACGCCCTTCAACAGGAAGATGCAATGACTCAGAATAATAGCATCCTAAATTTTTTTGAGGCACAAACTGAGAAAAAGCTGTATAATTATCAAACGTACCAATAATGATGGGAGTAAACACCTTTTGTCCTATACTATCTAATTCTAAAAATTTTGATATTGCATAATTAGTACATTCAGCACAATCCAATTCATTTATTCTACATACTAAATACAATATAGAATCATTTCTCATAAATAAATCCCTAGTTGTAATGACTGAATCATTGAAAACATCAATCATCTTTATATCCATGCTTAAACCATCATTTTCCAATATATCAAGATACGAAGTGACGTAATTAGTGGATTCATAATCCGTGGAATCAAATAAGTCTAAAGGCTCTAATCTATTATGCCGAAACAACATGCACAACAAAAATATATTAGAAGATAGTAAGATGATTAACGCTATGTTTAATAATTTCGTGGAATTATTCATTATCATATTTTGTAACCATAATTATAGGATTTGAGTCAGCCGTCAATCCAAAATACAAAGAATCCAAGAGTGCATCATTCAAATCTTCCATGTAAAGAAAATCTTTGAGTCCACAAGCACGTGATGCGGAAATAATATGATAAAAGAAACCATTATCTGAACATTCCACAGGGAATGACCATAACGCAAATTTGGGATCACGTGTCGCATTATTGATTTTCATTGTTTTACATTTATCTTTAAGGTAAATACAATTTAAATCTATTGATTGAGGTGTTGATAATGAGAATAGAATTACATCTTCAGAATTGATAAAACGCCCATTGAAAAAACCCATTTTATCTCTACGCTCGACAAACGACTTATCAGTCTTAATATTACAATCATCTAAGATTGGAGGATTTGTAAGTATTTTATAACATGCCATTACAGAATCTTTGGTAAACTTATATATTGTATTTTCAAAATTTAGTGAGCCCATAATTCCTTCACTGCTCTTGTACAAATTCTTTTCTCTTCCGTAAGAAAAATTCGAAGAATAACAGTTACTTCCAAAGACATAATCAATATTACTCTGGTAGTCTTGTACAACAAAAGACCTTTTATCCTCCAAAACATTATAAAAATCATATCCTACGAAGGTGCAAGTATCTATGGTCTCAATTGAAGTATACCAAGGAACATTTTTTATGGCATTCAAATAATGTCCATAAAAATCAAAACACATTATTTTGCCATTTTCATTATCAAGGATTCCCACTTCCGAATCATTATTCATCAAGAATACATCCGAAATTCCTAAATACTCTTGTGGGCCTCGACCATTGTTTGATAGTGAAAGCCTGAAAGAACCATCCATATTAAAAACATATACCTTTTTTGATATTTGCTTATCAACAACAACAAATTCGTTATCTGTAACAATAAGTTTATCTATTTTCCCAATAAAACATTTGTTATCTGTTTCTAACTTAATGAAACGCACAACATCAAAAAGGCTATCGCAATCAACATAATCGTTTGAAAGAAGGTCGACATTGATTGTTTTACATTGGAAACCGTTCAATTTGCCGTCTTCAATTTGACTACGACACGAATCAATCGTTAATAGAAAAATGTTCAAAATGAACATACTCAAAATGAATTTGAAAAATCTATGCATGAACACTAGTGTCCAAAGAAAATCAAAACAGTTCTTTGTAATATATTGTTAGTAAATT
>JAKSVI010000044.1 GCA_024408095.1 Bacilli bacterium | reverse complement strand
TCCATAATTAAATTAACCCAAAGCATTTGAATAGCATTTAATGGTGAATCATTTAGAATTATACCACCAAGAAAAGTCATAAAAACAGCAACAATGTTTACTGTCAATTGGAACTGAATGAATTTCCTTATGCAATCATAAACATTTCTGCCATATTTACAAGCAGTAATAATTGAACTAAAGGAGTCATCAAGTAAAACAACATCAGCAGCGTCTTTTGCAATATCAGTTCCTCTGATACCCATAGCGAATCCAACATGAGACTGTCTCAAAGCTGGGGCATCATTTGTTCCATCCCCAGTAACCGCAACTATATTACCCAATTCTTTAAGTCCCATTACTAGCAAAAATTTATCTTCGGGACTGGCTCTTGCAATAACTTTTAAATCCTTAATAACGAATTTAAATCTTTCTTTATCATTAAGGAAAACATCAGTCTCCCCTTTTTTTTTACCTTGGGTTTTGGAAAGATTACCCGTAAGATATCGGAAGGTTTCCCCTTCTAAAGCGATAGGGCTTTCTTGCATTAATTCTTTATTTTTTTTGAGTTTATTATCATCTTTATTATTAACGAAATTTTTATATTTTTCAGCAATTTGTTTTGCCTTTTGTAACTCTTCTTCATCTTTTATTATATGACAATCTTTAGCTATGGCCAAAGCGGTATTAAAGTTATCTCCGGTGACCATTCTTACAGTAATTCCAGCATCATGGCAGCGAATTATTGAATCAGGGACTTCTGGTCTTATATCGTCTCTTATTCCTACCATGAAAGTAAAAGTCAATCCTTCTGCAAGTTCTTTGAAAATATCCAAGGTTTTATCTGGGTCAATTTCAATTTGACTTTTTGCATTGTCTATTTCGTCCTTTGATAAAATTTTTGTTCCAAAAACAAGTGTTCTCATCGAATGATCACTATAGTCAGTTTGTTTTTCTATAAGAGTATTTTTAAAGTCATCGAAATTTTGTTCTTTTAGTTCTGAATTTAAATATTTTGCCATAAAAGGCATTAAAGTTTCTAAGGCACCTTTTGCATATAAAATATATTCGGTTTCATTATCTTTTGATGGATGAATACTTATCATGTATTTATAATCGGATTTAAATGGAAGTAAAAGTAATGGTTTTTTTTCCGAATTTTCTTGAGGATTTTGCATAATTTTTTTCATAAAATTATATAAAGCTTTTTCTGTCATATCACCTGATAAAGTGATCTCCCCGTTTGAACCTACAGTTTCTACTACAGCAATATTTTTTTGAATACCTTCATATATAATGTCTTTATCTTCTGAGGAGTACTCTGAGAAATTTATTGGTTTAATATCAATTTCTTTATAGAAAATTGTGACAACATTCATACTTCCAATAGTTAAAGTTCCAGTTTTATCAGTACAAACATTATTAACATTTCCCATAGCTTCGGACTTGTCCATTCTTTTAACCAAGTTGTGTTCATGTTTCATTTTTTGTACAGAATAGGCGAAACTAATAGCAACAGCCATTGGCAATCCTTCAGGAATAGCAACAACAATAACAGTAACTGCGATAATAAAAGCATTTACAACTATATCTAATTCAGTCGAGTCGAAAATTGGTAAACCTTTATAATATTTAACTAAAGTTTCTTTAATAATTAACGCTACTCCAATAGCAATAGCCATCATATATCCTAGATCACCGATTAAATTTGCCAAATCATTTAATTGGGCTTGTAAAGGAGTTAAATCTGCATCTTCGTTTCCGTCTTCATCGTCACCCCCCCCAATCTTGGCATCGGCTAATTGCCTGTTACTACGAGATTCGAAAGTATTACTACCAACAGCAGTGACTAGCATGTAACCAAAACCTTCTTGAACCTGACTTCCTGATAAAATGAAGGGGGTAATGTATTTATATTCTTCTTCTCCTGCTTGTTCGAATTTGTTTTCTTTCCACATAATATTAGATTCTCCACTGACTGGAGATTCATCCATACCTACTCGATATCCATCTAAAATATATCCATCAACTCCCACAATGTCTCCGATTCTTAATTTTAATATATCACCGGCTAATATTGCTTCAATAGACATTTCTTCTTCTTTGCCATCTCTTAATAAAATTACTTTTTTAAATTTATTTTCTCTGCTTAATTGAAGAAATTGTTCAGTTTTATTGTAGTTCAAATATGAGCTAATTGATGTTACCAGAAAAACTGCTAAGAAAATAGCACTACCTTCGATCCAACCTGTACCCCAGCCGTCTTTGGCAACACCAATTACTAATGAAACTATTGAAGCTGCGAGTAAAATTTGTAACATTGGATCTTCTAAGCATTCTTTTATATGTTCAAGTATTGAGTTCTCCTTTTCTGGAGGGAGGTGATTGTTTCCCCATCTTTTTTCTCTTTCTTCTAAGTCTTTTTTATCAGAATTTTTCAATCCTTTGACTAAGTCTGCTTGGAAATAAAGGGCTAATTCTTCAATTGATCTGAATTTTTCTTTGAAAAATTTCTCCGAGGGATGATTTTGATTAATGTATTCTATTTTGTATATCTCAGACATGTCTATATCTCCTTCAGGAGCTTTCTTTTGCTCTTCTGGGATTAAGGGCTCTTCTAAATTAATTTCCATTTTTTATTTTTCTGTTTGTTTTTTATATATGAATTATTTAATTTATAAATGTTTTGCTTGTAAAATTTATTTTGTATATTTTAATATTATTAGATATCTAAACTACTTGTTA
>JAKSVI010000043.1 GCA_024408095.1 Bacilli bacterium | reverse complement strand
TAATAATTTCATTTATTGTTCTTTTCTCCACAAATGAATAATAATTTTTCTCCATAACTTTACTACTGCTTTCATTTATTTGATACTAAAAAATATTATTAAAATATTATTTGAGATGATAAATCAGAATAACAATAATCTCTTCCAGTTGGAACAGAATCAAGTAGAATATGACCCGTGATTTTATTACTTCTACCTGTTTGCCAACCTACATGTGGAACATCTAGTCCGGTCGCCCAATTGCCATTTCTGTCATAACTAATTGGATGTGCTATATCTATATCCACATATAAACCATTTGTTCCCATATATTCTACTGGTATAGATTTTCCATTTAAATCTCTTGCCCACTTGGAAACGATAAACTGATCTTTGTTATATCCAGTTTGTTCATAAGCCATATCTAATGCGTCACGATAATTAGTTCAGTTTGCGTCATAGCTGTATACTATTGCATATCATTTTTTGATTGCTTATCTTAAATCATTTTGCTATATTACAAACGCATTTGTCGATTTTAATGAAATTACTAATTATTTTATTTAGCATTTCATCTGTAATAAAGGCATTATAATCGTTATTAAATCCTTTTGTTACTATCTCAGTAATGCAATTGATTTTATCCTGGTCAAAGAATTTTCCAAATGTTTCCGCGTATTCATTTAACATTGTTATTGCATCATTTTCAGAAGTATAATATTCTGCATCATCTTCATCCATTAATTCTTTTTCATCATTTGAACACATATCAACATACAGTCCGCTTGCAAATTCTATTATTCGCCTAAATATAGCATCGGTTAAGTTCAATGCAAATTGACTGCAATTCCCTGTATCATGCTCTACAAATAATACGATATCGTCTTTTGTCCATGCGAAAAAATCTCCTCCTCCAGTAATTGCAAAAATCTCTAAATCATTTATTTCAAGTAATTCACTATAAATATTTTTTCTATATATCATTTTTTCAGGAGTTAGAAATTCCATTTCTGGTATCCAAATATTCTTCTCATTGTTATAATCTATATAGCCTTGCTTAAAAAATTCATTATATAATTCAGTATTATTCATTGTACTCTCCATTTTTCTTATTATTGAATTTTCCATAATCATCAATATCATATTCATTATAATTATGCACCAGAACAGCTTCATCGCCAACAAAATATGTGTTGAGGTCAGCAACTTCAAGGTTATAAACCTTGATCGGCTGTTCAAGCTTTCCAAGCTCTGAGCCTGTAACTGTTGCTGTTTTTCCATTTTCGAGGTAAAGTTTATCGCCTTCGCAAAGGTCACCTGCTGCTACCCAGCCTCTTCCTTCTACATAGAACGACTAGTCAATATTTTGATTTTAGCATTATATCTTTAATATGTCAATCAAAAGAGCCTGGGTCAGTTACAAAAATCATTATTCGACCAGTAATTCCGTGGACGAAAGCGGTTCCGATCTGTACTCATATTACCCTTGCACATATCCCTTTTTCTGGAAAATTCGTGCATTTCATACCCTTTTACCGCATTTCATACCATTTCTATTTACAAATTGATCTTATTATGGTAACATTTGTTTGTTGCAACGATTTCAAAAATATGATATCATAAATGAAAGTGAGGAAATATAATGGGTTTAAAAGATGACGCATCATCTAACCTTATGGAAAACGAAGCATATTTTGCAGATGCAGTAAACTGTGCACTGTACAACGGAGCACACAAAGTTAAAGTTTCAGATATCAAACCATATACTGAAAACGGTAAAATGATCACACGCCGTAAAAAAGGCAGACCCAGGTCTGATAACAGATACCGTGATGTCATTAAGATCATTGATGACAACATGTCATCCGGACTGCTTGCATGTATCACTGCTGTCGAAAACCAGAGCAATGTCTGCCGTACAATGCCGGCCCGTAACATGCAGTATGATTCAAGGACTTATCTGAAACAGGCCGGTAAGCTTGTAAAAGGCCCCGGAGAAGAGATACTCGGTATGCCGGAAGATTCATACCTTATACCGGTTGTAACGATCGTTATAAACTTCAGTGATAGAAAATGGGATCAGCCACTTACGCTTCACGAACTGTTTGAACCACGCTATAAAGACAGTACTCTCCTTGATTACGTCCCGGATTACCGCATAAACCTCATTGATCCGTATGCTATGGATGACTCTGAGATAAACATGATGAGCAGCTGTCTGCGTGAAGTTCTGTATACTATAAAGTATTCTTCAGACAAGAAAAAACTAAGCGAGATCGTTACCAGCGATCCCCGTTTTGAAAACATGGATGAAAATGCTAAAGTTTTCATCGAAGTTTTTACTGAAATAAAACTCCCGTCAAATGAGAAAGGTGGTTATAATATGTGCAAAGCTGTCAGAGAAATGATCGAGGAACGTGATTCTGCCTGCAAAGCTGTTAATGAAATGAGAGAGGAACGCGATTCTGCCTGCAAAGCTGTTAATGAAATGAGAGAGGAACGCGATTCTGCCTGCAAAGCTGTTAATGAAATGAGAGAGGAACGCGATTCTGCTGTCAATGAAGCTGTTTCTGCAATCATGAGTTTAATGAAAGTCGGAAATATGTCTGCTGATGACGCTATGGCTTTAATTAATATTCCTGCAGAAAAAAGAGAGTACTATAAAAGCAGAATAATTTCTGGTTCCTGATCTTTTCTGCATTAATTATTATTCCGGTTATTTCTTTATACAAACACTTCAGCCGAACCTATACAGGTCCGGCTGTTTTTTACAGATAGCTGTTTTCTGTTTTGGCTGTTCTGTTGCTTACTTTATCGTATTCGTATGTATCTCTGTTTCGTTTCATTCACTGTCTGTGATCTTTTCACCTGTTAATCTGTAAAGGCCAACGAACGCATGT
>JAKSVI010000042.1 GCA_024408095.1 Bacilli bacterium | reverse complement strand
TACTCTGCTGAGGAGATTGAGGAAATGCTTGACGAGCCTTCTATTCTTGAAGATATTATAAATTCAATCAAGGGTGTGGACGAATGTACTGATTGTCTGGCTTTTATCTAATCGTTTGGCGTATTGTTGACTGCTAAGTAATAACGATATCAGGGAGCGTCATCACGCTCTCTGATGTCAAATTTATTTTTTGCAAAAAAATATTTTGTGGTTTTGGTGAGGATTGCCTTGCTGAGTTTTCTTATCGTGCTCTCATATCATTGAATATGATAGTACAGTCACAGTGATTTATCTAAGCAAATAATACAAGCAGAAATTATAATAATCCCATAGTCGTTCTAACAACGTTATTTTTCTTTGTTCCACGTTCCAGGTATTCTTTGAATTAAAAGAAATTAAGCCTACTATACCATTCTATCTTGGCAGAAAAGCTTACGTTATTATTATGTAATATTATTTAACTCTAATTTGATTAACACCTGGAACCTGGAACATAATATACCTACATCTGTCTCTTAACTACCATATTTTTTATTTTCATATTTTGTTTTTTCGATTTTCCTATATAGAATGCGGAACAAAATTTATTTTTAGGAAAAATATTTTTGGCTATTTTACGTTGTTTGTGAATCAGTCTTCTAAACTGAGCTCCTCGGGGGATAGCAAACCAAGGTTCGTAAGAACCGCCAGTTTGCTAAGGGGTGACTGAGGGGATCATTCCCCTCAGAAGTCAAAGGTTTAAGGGAATGTGTCCCTTCATCTGTAATAGAAACATCTTTTTGTGTTTATCCCTCAAGATTTAATTTTATATCATTATTTTCTCTTACATATGTTATCAAAGATTGTTGTTAATAAATCTAATAGTGTACAGAACCTGACGTAATTTGCATATGTTACTGTAACGATAAATATCAGGGCACTTAACAAAAAAATCTTTTTCCATGATTTCAAAAAATGCGTCAATAAATTCCGTATCTTTTTCACACAAATTTATATTTATAAACTGAGTAAACGATTTAAAACTGTCATCTGTGTCAAAAAATAATCTACCTGACTGTTCACTTGATATCGAATGATTTACAGACTGTTTGATTAATATGAAATGACCTATAAAGAAATCTACAATCATTAGTTTAAGACTTTGAAGATTGGAATCAGAATATCTTGGCTTATTACTAAAGTAATTAATAATAGCCATTACATTATTATCTTCTTTCAAAAAGGATGTTATTGATTTCTGTATATCAATTTTTAGAATTTCCAATTTTCCCTTTAATGCTTTAGCACTTTGAATTTTTAATATTTCTTCTATTTCACATTTAGCAATACCATATTGCACAATAGGTTTAAGTTTATTTCGATAAATTGAATCGACAGAATAGTGTCCAGACAGCGTAGCTATAAATTTGGTTTTACCATCATCTGTAACCCAATCTTCTACTTCCTTTAATGTTTTTAACTTTGCCTCTTTCAAAGGTGATAACAGATTGTTTCTATCTATATCTAAAAGTTTCTTTTCCCCTTTCCTAAAAATAGTATATTTTAAATATAAATTCATTTCATCAAATGTCAAATAATCAATAGCCTCGTTAATATCCATGCTCTCATGTTTCGATCCACGAAGAGACAAATAGAATAATGTGATAGCATCTTTAATGATACCACTTTTTTGTGATGCATCATCACTTGCCATGCTTATAAGTTGAATAAAGATTTCTTCCAATTTTTCTTTTGATTTATTATTTTGATATGACTCATAATATTTATAGAATGAAATATTTATTTCAGCCTTTCTACGCAAGAACTGGGTACATCTTCCAATAAAATCATCATCACTAATTGATGTATCAGCAGTATTTTCTATAATTCTCTTTTCAGGATAAAGGAAAAATCTGATTTTATTAAGAAATGCCTCACGTATAACGCTTGTATCTTGTGGGGTTATATTGTGTATAAAGGTAGCAAAAGCTTTCCCTTCATTTAATTTATATTTAAATACTTCTTCACCATTTTTTGAACATACTTCTTCAGCAAGTACCATTTCGTACCCGGGGAATAAGCATTCCGTCTCTATAATGAATTGTCTGAGTGAGTAATAACCCAATGTATCATCGCTTACGATGTTTACAAGCTGATTAAAAAGCTCAACTAATCTTTCTTTCGGTTTGTCAATTTTCCATTTTCTATAAAAAGAAGAGAATCTAATATTGTTATCAGTCATGTCACATAAGAACTGAATACATCTTAGAATAAATTCATCGTCACTAATAAAATCATAAGCATTAGTATTTACGCTTCGCTTTTCAGGATAAAGAAAAAACTTGATTTTATTAAGAAATGCCTTACGTATTATTTCAGTGTTTTTTGCATCAGCTTTGTTTATAAAGTTTGACAAAGTCCTCTTCTCATTTAGTTTATATGTACAGATTCCTTTATTACTTTTTTCTTCCTCAGCTGAAACATTTTCGTACCCTGGAAATAGGCATTGTGTCTTTATAATAAACTGTCTGAGTGTATACTGACTCATTTTATCATTCCTTTCTATATGCAAACTGCACAAAATTAATAGTTTTAATTATATTTTTCCTTAATTTGATATTTGTAACGTTTTGCGTCATTTTATTAAGATTAACGCTATCAAAACTATATATCATGATA
Organism: Bacilli bacterium; assembly: GCA_024408095.1. Classification (GTDB taxonomy): domain Bacteria; phylum Bacillota_I; class Bacilli_A; order RFN20; family CAG-826; genus JAKSVI01. Next base: position 304 of record JAKSVI010000042.1, on the reverse strand, counting down.
TAAAAGAATTAAAAATGACATTTTATGTCATTATAAGAAATTTAAGATTTACGCATTGTGCAATGCGCTTTATGCAACACGCTGATTCTAATGTTTTATTATTGACTTTGCACAAATAGCCGTGTATAATATGAAATGTAATCAAGGTGCAAGAAAAACTCTGCACATGATCGCAAAAAAATTGCATCTTGAAAAATTAATATTCAAAGGAGGTTCGTTCTTATGATTTTGAACGACAACAAACCTAATGCTGACAACCTGTCAACAGGAAACGGAATGGGAGGAGATTCTCCGCCAAGTGAGA
>JAKSVI010000041.1 GCA_024408095.1 Bacilli bacterium | reverse complement strand
TATAGGTTTTGCATTATTTTGGATTGGTCCCCGCTACTCCCCGTTTAATTTGAAATGACCTAAAAATATAAATACTCTATATAAAGTAAATCGCACGTATAAGAGCAGACATATACGTGCGATATATATTAATTAATAGTAGTTAGTTATTAATCTTCTTTTCTTCTATGAATAAAGAAGTAGCCTCCAACAGCAGTTAAACTAACTAATCCTACTATAACAATTATCCAAGTTGTTTCTTGAATGTTATTTAATGAGACTAATGGATTAACTCCACTTATAGGCGATGGATTTCGATCGGCAAAATCACCTAACCCATATTTAGCAACTAAATAATCATATCTTTCAGCACCTAAATTTAGTGTTTGTCCACCAGTTATTGAGGCATTTTTAAAGATTTCTTTTTCAACAGATGATAGTTTTAAATAATATTCTCCGCTATTTAGGTCAGACCAAACTAATTGTAATGCTTCTTTATTGTTTGTTTTTCCATCGTAGCCATCACAAACCGCATCAGTTAATATTAAAAGGTCTTGAGCAAAATCTGTTGCGGTATAATCAAGAACAGCTTCTACCAAATTTGTTAATGCAATTTGGAAATTTGGACTATAAATACCCGTATAACCTTCAATTGTTATTTCAGCACTCTCATCTTTAGACTTTTGTAATTTATTGATTACATCATCTTTTGCAAAAACTGCTGCAATAAAAATTTGAATACTTTTTCCAGAAACATCAATTGTGGCATTATAGTTACCGCCTGACTGCGTTTCTGCTAATGATGTAATGATACCAGTGGCATTTGTTTTTCTATTAGATAAATCAATGTCCGATGAACTTTCGGATCCATTTATTATATAAGTTTCTGGAGATTCAATTTTCGATAATCTAATATTATCTTTCAATTCAGATACAGCAAAATCTTTTACGGATTGTTTTCCTGAATCGCCAATAAATACTTCATTTTTATTATTAATATTAAATTTACCTGTTATTGTGTATGCTGTGTTTTTCACATATGGATCACTAACACAATCTTTACCTGGGTGTGTTAATACTTTCATGCCATATTTCCCATTCATGAAGATAGCGCCATCACGAGTAAAGCCAGTATAGATGCCATCAAATTCAACATTTTCTCCCGATACTTTGTTTTCATATATATAACGTATTGAATGAGTATCAATGTATGTTAACTGAGCTTGAATATTTGGATTTGATTTTGTTATTTTGGCATCACTTTTACTTTTCGCAACTAATGTAACAGTATATTTTTTTGTTTCTGTGAATGTTGGAATCGGAGTTGAAACAGATACATCACATTTTGCTGTAACATCTTCATCTTCTGTAGAATCAGAATAACGACCCATTACAACAGCATTTTCAATTGTCCAATCTTCATCGCCTGTTGTTAAAGAAACATCTGCAGTAACTGAAGAAATTGATGTTAATTCACGGCCAGCGGATGGGTCGCGATAAAGTTGAATGTCAGCTTGACCGCTAGCATATGTAGTGAATCTTGGAGATCCACTATTATATCTCATAGTTCCATAACCTGATGTGGTACTTGTAACTGTAGCAGTACCTTCTGTAGAAATAGAAACTGTAAAAGTTGTTGTTCCGTTAATAAAAGATAACTTTTTAACTTCTGTAACCCCTAATGTTCCACTATTTGTTGAAAATGTCCACGCACCTTCTGTTCCACCAAGAGTAAATACTAAGGCATCTGGCGATGATAAAGTATTGCCGCTAAAATTTGCAGAAACACTTTTTAAATAAGTGCCGTCTAATAATCCAGCAGCAACATTACTATTTTTGCACCCAAAAATAATTTTATCACCAGCTGATAATGTTGTTGAATCAGTTACTAATTCAAATCCAACAGGTTTTTTGGCCCATTGAGCATAAAGTGTGTAATCATCATCCATAGTGATTTTTTCCCCTGGAGTATAAGAAGTACCTTCACCACCTTTGCTTGTGTTCCAACCTGTAAACATTAAATCGCCATTTTCCAATTCTGATCCATCAAATACTTCAACCTTTGTTCCATAATCATATTCTGCTATTTCTGGTACATCACCGGTTCCTCCGTTTGTATCGTAATCAAGAATCATTTGATTAGGAGTCCACTTTGCATACAAAGATGTTTGTTCATTAATATTAAAAGTATCATTTTCTTTATACAAAGTTCCTGTGCCATCAGCTTTTGTATTCCAACCAGAAAAAGTGTGACCAGTTTTTTTAAGATTTCCAGTATTTCCTAAAACAACGACCTCGTCATTAACATTATATTCATTGCTATCAACTGGGACATTTCCATCATCAGCTCCATTTGGATAATAAGTGACTTTATATGTGGATGGCTCATCTGATTGAGTGTATAAAACTATTGTATCGACACAAACAATGCCATTAGTATTTGTACTATTAGCTAAATCCCAAGATACTTTAAAATATGAACCGGTGGTCCAGCTTGTTCCATTAGATGGGACTAACTCAAAAGTTCCCTCGCCATTTGTTATAGTTCCTCCACTGACATATTCTATTAGATTGGTCATATCTTGATCCGAATATACATATACCCCCCAGGAATTAACTTTCATACCTGATTTTGATAATGAGCCAGATGGCAAATGTACTTTTACTTTTGAAATTGCAACTTCAGTTGCTTTTTTATAATAAATATAGCAAGGATTGAAACTTGATATTGTGGTATTTTTGCCACCCATTTTAAAATATGTCCAACCTTTATTATTATTAGCACCATTTACAATTTGCCAGTCACCATAACCAATAGAAGTGTTATAATTAGAAGTTCCAGATGTTTTGGTTGTTAAATCTAATTTTTTATATTCTTGTTCAGCGGCTTTAACTTCTCCAACGCCTTTACTAGATGCCACACCTACTCCAACACCTAACGCCATCACTCCACCCAAAACAGCAGTAGATAGGCATTTAAATAATTTATTCATATATTTTTCTCCTTTCTTTCTTTTCCTTTCTAAATTGTCTTTATACATTTAGATAAGGCTTATGAATAAATCCATGACTAGATTAAAACTAATCATGTTTGATAAAGACATCTTGTCATTACTTTTCTAAATAAATGAAAGACAATAATCTTTATCTACAAGGAGAACTATTCTTTTTATTAGAACATTATGCATCGATATTCTAAATCAAACGAATGAATGTAATCCTTGCTTATGTGGGCTCGTATCTGAACTATAAGCACACTGGCTACCTGCGCCTATATCAAATACTCGCCCACGCATTTATTTTATAAAGAAGAAGAAGAAGAAGCAAGCACTTTCAAGGTTAGGATTACGTTTCACAAAGGTAGGTCGTGAAATAGAAAAAGGAGTTCTAT
>JAKSVI010000040.1 GCA_024408095.1 Bacilli bacterium | reverse complement strand
ATCTTAGTAGCGGCTAGAAGTTACGGATTAACCGCTAAAGGATATAGATATGAAATCGAAGATCTAAGAAATAAAGGTAAGTTCCCTTGTATTGTACATTGGAATTTTTCTCATTTTGTTGTTTGCAATGGCTTTAAAGGAAACAAAGTTTCTATTAATGATCCCGCAAGCGGAACGAGACTTATTTCTATAAAAGAATTTGATGAATGCTTTACTGGAATCGTTTTAATGTTTGAACCTGGTGAAGACTTTCATCCAAGTGGAAAAAAGAAAAACCCATTCACGTTTGCTAAGGCTAGACTAGTTGGTGCAGCTGGTGCGGTTGTTTTTTCTATTATAACGATTTTACTTTCTTCTATAACGGGAATTATTTCTCCAATCTTTGATCGATTCTTTATTGATTATTTGATAACTGATAAAGCGAACGGGAACATCACCTACTTCTTTTTGATGCTAGCGGTTTTCAATATTTTCCTTCTTGTAATTGATTTAGTAAGAACTACATATTCGTACAAAATCGATGGTAAATTAGCGGTAAGTGGTACAACTTCATTTATGAAAAAGTTGTTCCGTTTACCAATGGATTTCTTCGTTCAAAGACAAGCCGGAGATTTATTAAACAGAAAGGAATCAAATGAGAGTTTTTCCTATGTATTCGTGAATATTTTTGCTCCTTTAATATTTAATATTCTTTTCCTTATTATCTATTTTGTAGCGATGGTTAGATATAACATCATCTTATGTTTTATTGCTATTGGAACATCTACATTAAACATAATACTCAACAATTTTATAATAAAGAAAAGAGTTAACATCTCAAAAGTTAGTGCTGCTGATGATGCGAAGCTAGAGAGCGCTACTATAGCAGGCATTGATATGATAGATACCATTAAATCTAGCGGAGCAGAAAATGGGTTTTTCAAACGTTGGAGTGGTTATCAATCTAACTCCACCAACAACAGTATTAAATATGCAAAAGTAGAGGCATATGTTGGAATTCTTAGTGGCTTTATTAGTGAAGCCGCTAATTTAACAGTGCTAATTTTAGGTGTATATCTCGTCATGGTTAAACAATTTACTTTGGGTATGGTTATGGCCTTCCAAGGTTTGTTAACAAACTTCATGGACCCAGTTACAATGCTTATCGAATCAAATGGAGAAATTCAAGAGATGAATGCCCAAGTCGAAAGAATTGAAGATGTCATGAATTACAAAGAAAGAAATCAATTCCTTGATGATAAAGATGACGGCATTAAAGGAAAACTAAAAGGCAACATTGAATTAAATGATATTAACTTTGGTTATGCCAGGTTACAAGAACCGTTCTTAAAAGATATCAATATCAAAGTTAAACAAGGAGACTTTGTCTCTATTGTTGGAGAAACAGGGTGTGGTAAATCAACTTTAGCGAAAATTATATGTGGTTTATATGAGCCAGTAAGTGGAACAGTAAAATATGATCAAAAGCTTATTAATCAAATAAACAAAAAGACATTCTCTTCTTCTGTTGGCGTTGTTGATCAAAACATCATTTTGTTTGAAGACACGATTAAAAACAACGTGTCTATGTTTAATGACAAAATTCCTTTTGAAAACATTAAACAAGCGTTAGATGATGTTTGTTTAACCGAAGAAATTAACCGAAGAGAAAACAAATATGATTATAAGATGGAAGAGAACGGCAAAGACTTTTCTGGCGGGCAAAGACAACGTCTTGAAATCGCTAGAGCGCTTGCTCTTAACCCATCAATTTTGATTTTGGATGAAGCCACCAGCGCATTAGATGCTGAAACCGAAATTAATATAATTGAAGCTATTAAAAGAAGAAATATTACTTTAATAGTAATAGCTCATAGACTTTCCACGATTATCGATAGTGATAACATCATTGTTTTAAACTCTGGAACTATCGTTGGTCAAGGAAAGCATGACGAATTATTTAAGAGCAATGAGATTTATAGGAATTTGATTTCTAACAATTAGTTATGAAAAAGAAAGAATTTGTTGAACTAAAAGAAGAAACGAACCTTAGCCAAGATATGTCTAAGTCCATTTCATCATGCTCTTATACCAAAGAAGCGATGGATTTAGTATTGACTAACCTTAGAGTTAAACACGATTCGCTTTGCTATCCAAAAGATAAATTAGATTCTAATGAACTTATAGATTACTTCAGTAAACCCTATGGTATTTATCACCGCGAAGTTAAATTAGATAATGTATGGTACAAACACGCCTTTGGACCAATGCTTGGAACATTAAAGGAATCCAACCAAGTCGTACCCCTTCTTCCAGATAAAATTAGAGGTTATTACTATTATGACTTTAAGTTGCAAAAGAAAATTAGATTAAATAAAAAAACAAATTCATTAATTAATGAAAATGCAACCTATTTTTATCGTCCGTTCCCACTTAAACAACTTAAAATAAAAGATTTAATTTGGTACGCATTAACTCAAATTAGATTCTCAGATATATTTTTCTTTATCATTATTTTGATTTTGTCTACAGCTATAGGCATGCTAGCACCAATGGCCACCAATGTTCTTTTTGGTTATGTTGTTAGCAATAGAGACTTAGACGTTTTGCTCTCAATGGCTCTATTTATGGTGTTCCTCACTGTTGGACGGCTGGTGTTTGCTTGTTATGATTCGTTATTTAAAACGAATTTGGGAATAAAAATAGACACAAGTGTATCTGCCGCAATCATGCAAAGAGTTTTATCTTTACCAGCCACATTCTTTAATAAATATAGTGCGGGTGAAGTGTCTAGTAGATCAAAATACATTAGTAATTTAATTACAACATCCATTTATATGGTTGGCGTATCTTCAATTGAAGCCATTTTCTCATTAGCCTACATATTCCAAATATTTATGTTCGCACCTAAACTGGTGCTTCCGTCCCTCTTGCTAATTATTGTTAATGTTGCTTTCTCAGTGATTATGGCAATTGTAAGAGAAAGAGAAATTAAAAAACACATTCAATTCGCAATTGATGAAAGTAGTATGACTTATGCATTAATTGAAGGAATGGAAAAAATTAAGATGACCAACAGCGAAGAAAGAATGTATGAACGTTGGTCTAAAACATATGAAAAAAGCATCAGATTCTCTTATAAGCCACGTTGGTTTATTAAATATTCATCCACTTTTAGCATGATTATTTCTCTGGGTGGAACAATGCTTTTATATTATGTCGCGTTAGCAAGCAAAATTGATGTTGCAAGCTATTATGCCTTTATGAGCGCATACGGACTTTCCAGTGCAGGATTTATGGCAGCGGTTAATATTTTAGAATCTCTTTGTACGATTAGGCCTTCATATCAAATGGCTAAACCAATCCTAGATGAAATTCCAGAAATTGATATTAGCAAAAAAATGTTAACAACAATTCGTGGAAATATTGCTTTCAACAATGTCACTTTCTCGTATGAAAATTCTAACCATTTAGTGCTTAATGATATTTCATTTAACATAAAAGAAGGCGAATATGTCGCTATTGTTGGCAAAACAGGATGTGGCAAATCAACAATCATGAAACTCATCTTGGGATTTATTAAACCTGATTCTGGAAACATTACATTTGATTCA
>JAKSVI010000004.1 GCA_024408095.1 Bacilli bacterium | reverse complement strand
TAATTTCTTATAATAGAAAAATCGAGATTGATGAAAATTGCGGTGATGTATTTGGTTTTAAAGATTATGACTTCTTCTTTAGCGGAACTGAAATTATTTATTTTTTAAAGGCTGCTCAAAAGTATTCAAAATATAACGTTGAGAATTTAGTCAAACAGATTTCTAACAGAAAACAAAGAATTCTTGCTAATTACGAAGAACTGTATGATAAGGATCTTTTGAGATTTAATGAGTCTGAATATTTCTAATGTTTGTTTGCTTTATAAAGCTGTTGAAGATTTAGAGGCCAATAACATTTCTCCAGTTTATATAATTACAGATCATATTGGTTTTTATGAACGATATGGATTCAAATTTTTAACCATGACAAAATGCGATGATGGTGTTGTTAGCAGAATCTACATTCACAAATAAAAGTTTTTGAGTAATTTTGATAAGAAATAATGCATGTTATTTCGCATTGAATAGCCGTAAAACATTGTATTAAGCAAAAAAAACATATAGATGATGCTTGATTCTTATTAAACGATTTTTTCGCGTTCATTTACTATTGGAGGTGATAGTAATGAACACCAAAGAAGAAATTATCAAATTAAGAAATCAATCAAAAAGTTATAAGGAAATCGCCAACATTCTAAATGTACCAGTTGGAACTGTTAAATCGGTTTGTCATAGAAACAATAACTATGAACCAAACGATAGATGCTTATTTTGTGGATCACTCTTGGTTCATATAGAAGGAAAGAAGAAAAAGAAATTCTGCTCCGATGAATGCAGACACAATCACTGGCGTTATAACCGTAATTTATTAAATAAGAAAGCAAACTACTCAATTACCTGTTCTTGTTGTGGTAAGACTTTTATTTCATACGGAAACAAGAAAAGAAAATATTGTTCTAGAGAATGCTACTTGAAATCAAGATATGGAGAAAGCCATGAATAATGTTTTCTCTTACACGCTTGTTATGAGTATGTTTTCTGACATGCTCAATAAAGGCTTAATCACTCCTCTAGAATATAAGAAAATAGAGAAAAATTCTGCTAAAAAATATGGTCTGAAAAAGGGCTCTATTTTTCGCATATATAACTTGATAAATGACCAAAATAACGGGAATATATGTGGTGAGGATAGACTCTAATATGGATACAATTATCACAACTATTCCTAAAAGGAATGTCATACCTAAAAAGCTAAGAGTAGTGGCCTATGCTAGAGTTTCTTCTGGTAAGGACACGATGCTCCATTCTTTGGAAGCTCAAAGAGACTATTATTCCTCTTATATTTCAAAGAACAGCAAATGGACATTCTCAGGCATTTATTCTGATGAAGCTATAAGTGGAACCAAAGATGATAGAAAAGGTTTTAATTCACTTCTAAATGATGCTAGAAATGGTGGTATCGATTTAATCATCACTAAGTCAGTATCTAGATTTGCTAGAAATGTCGTGACTTTGCTTAAGACAATAAGGGAATTAACATCTCTTGGAGTTGATATTTACTTTGAAGAGCAGAACATTCATACGCTTTCTAGTGAGGGTGAGTTCTTGCTTACAGTTATTGCACTTTATGCTGAAATGGAAGCCAAGTCCGTTAGCGAAAACATGCTATGGAGAATTCAGAAGACATTCCAAGAAGGTAAAGTTTACGCGATGAAAATTCTAGGCTATCGATTAAAAGATGGCCATTTAGTTATAAAAGAAGATGAAGCTAAGATTGTTAGACTTATTTATAAACTTTATTTAGAAGGTTATGGCAAAAACAAAATTGCAGACATTTTAAATGAACAAGGTTATAAAACTAGGCAAAATAACAACTTTGCTCCTGTTAGTGTTCTAGAGATTCTAAAGAACATTATTTATACAGGAGACATTGTTCTTCAAAAGACAATTAGACTTTCTTACTTAAGTAAAAAGAAAAAACTCAATGTCGGAGAACGCGATAGATATTATGTTGAAGATGCACATGAAGCCATTATTGATAAAGCCACTTTTAATAAAGTTCAACAAGAACTCGCTAGAAGACAATTAGAACATCCTCAAAAGGATAAAGTTAAACATACCTTTACAATGATGATTAGGTGTTGCAACTGCGGATGTCACTTCATTCGTAAGAAAAGAAGAGATAAATACATCTGGGTCTGCAGCACTGCTAATGGACTAGGTAAATCACACTGCCATATTAAAGGAATTAGTGAAGATATTCTTATTAATTTAGTTAAAGAAGTTCTTGGTTTAAATGAATTTGATGAACAGATAATGAGATCACTAATTCAAGAAATACTTATTAACGAAAACAATACTGTTAAATTCAAGCTTTATGGTGGAGAAGAAATAATTAAAAGTTGGTCTTATCCATCTAGAAAAGAATCCTGGTCAAAGGAAATGAAAGAAAAAGCAAGAATGAGAGGTATTGCAACATATAGGAGGATTACCAATGGCTAATATTAGAGTTATTCCAGCTTCAGTTAATCAGTTTAATCCGTTAAACACTAATTTAATTAAAAGAAGAGTGTGTGGGTACGCTAGAGTTTCAACTGATAGGGATGAGCAATTCACATCATTTCAGGCTCAAAAAGATTATTACGAAAAGTACATCAAGAGTAAACCTGACTGGGAATTTGTAGGTCTTTATTCAGATGAAGGCATCACTGGAACCAATATTAAAAATAGAGATGGCTTTAAACAAATGATTGATGATGCACTAGCTGGAAAGATTGATTTAATTGTTACAAAATCGGTCTCAAGATTTGCTAGAAATACCGTAGATACCTTAGTTTTCATAAGGAAATTGAAAGAAGCAGGCGTTGAGATTTATTTTGAAAAAGAAAACATTTATACCTTTGATTCTAAAGGAGAAATGCTCCTAACATTGATGTCATCTTTGGCTCAAGAAGAGTCCAGATCCATTTCTGAAAACGTGACATGGGGACATAGAAATAACTTTAAAAATGGTAAGGTTTATATTCCTTATGCCCACTTCTTGGGTTATGACAAAGGAACAGATGGTAAACCAGTAATTAATAAAGAAGAAGCTGAAATTGTTAGATTGATTTATTCAAAATTTATAGAAGGTTTAACTGCTTATGAAATTGCTAGATTACTAACTTCAAACCATATAACTTCTCCTGGTGGTAAAGAAAAATGGGCTACAACAACAGTAGAGTCCATCTTAACCAACGAGAAGTACAAAGGTGATGCTCTTCTTCAAAAAGGAATCACAGTAAACTTCCTAGAACATAAAAGGAAAGTGAATGAAGGTGAAGTGGAGCAATACTACGTTGAAAATTCTCATCCAGCAATCATTGAGAAAAGTGAATGGGATTATGTTCAACTTGAGATGAAAAGAAGAAAGGAAATAGGCAGAGCTTATAGTGCTCATTCCACGTTCTCTTGTAGACTCATCTGCGGTGACTGTGGTGGTTACTTTGGGCCTAAGATTTGGCATAGCAATGATGAATATAAAACTACCATTTGGAGATGCAACAACAAATACAAGAATGATAAGGCTTGCAAAGTTCCTCATGTAACATTTGAACAAGTTAAAAATGCATTCATTAAAGCATTCAATCAGCTAAGCATTAATAAGGATTCTGTTATTGAATTTATCGAAAAAGAGTGTAAAAACCTCATTATATTAGAAGATTTGGATAAGTTGATTTCAGAAAAGAAGGTCGAAGTTGATGCTCTATTTGCAGATCTAAAAGAAATGATTGAAACAAACAAACCAGCTGAAGAATATAATGCTCTGAAGATTAGATATAGTAACAGTGCTGAAGAGCTTAATGCAATGTGCAAAAACAGAAAAGAACAAGAACAGCGTAAGACTGCAATTGATACTTACATTGCTAACTTTAAAAAGCTGCCAACAGTTATTGCAGATTGGGATTCAAGAATATGGAATCTTATGATTGATAAAGCGGTGGTCAATAGAAACAAAACAATTACATTTTTCTTCAAGAACGGACAACAAATAAATAATAATTTATAAGAAAAAAAGTTTAAATAAGTAGCTTGGAATTCGGACAAAAATGCTAAAAATGTCCGAATCATAAAGGGTTTAATAGAATTGAAAGTTTTATATTCAAACAAAATTTGAGAAAATATTTTCTATTTGTAAATTGCTCAAAATACTTTCTTGATAGCAAAAGCGCCAAAAGTTATAAAAAATATGTACATTTGGCGTAATTGCGTAAAATCTTCTTGCATTTTTACTGCATAAATTATAAATTATGGATAAGCAAAAGCGCCAAAAGTTATAAAAAATATGTACATTTGGCTGATTTGCACGGAGGATGATACTATGATTGTTGGCAGAAAAGAAGAGTTAGATTATCTTAGAAATGCAATAAATGATGATAGATCTAATTTTATTGTCATTTACGGAAGGAGAAGAATTGGAAAGACTTTTTTGGTTAATGAAGCGTTTAATAATAAATTTACCTTCAAAACAGCCGGTCTTGCCCCAAATAAAGAAAACCCTAAATCTTCAAACAAAGTCGCTCAAATTAAACATTTTGTAGATAATTTAAAAAAATACGGAATGAAGATTAACGAGAAAGTTGAAAGCTGGGAAAAAGTTTTTTCGTTTTTGGATGATTTTATTCAGAAATCTAAAGACAAAAGGAAAATAGTTTTTCTTGATGAACTAGCGTGGATGGATACACCACAAAGTGGCTTTTTAACTGCTTTTGAATCTTTTTGGAACGATTGGATGAGCGGAAGAAAAGATGTTACATTAATTGTTTGCGCCTCATCATCATCTTGGATTGTAAATAAAGTAATTCATAATAAAGGTGGTTTACATAATAGAGTAACTAAATCGATCAATCTGTCTCCTTTTACACTAAAAGAATGCGAAGAGTATTCGAATTCTTATAACCTAGGTTTAAGTAAAAAACAAATATTAGATAGTTATATGGTTTTTGGTGGAGTCCCTTTATATTGGAGCAAATTCATTCGTGGCAATACTCCAGAAATGAATATTGATCATTTATTTTTTGAAGAAAATGCAGAATTAAAGAATGAATTTGATGACTTATATGATTCTTTATTTAATGAATCTAGAGATTATAAAAAAATAGTAGGAGCACTCGCTTCAAAGAAAAAAGGTTTAACAAGAGATGAAATTTCTAATATTTGTAAAATAGGTTCAAATGGTGATTTTTCTTCAAAATTAGAGAATTTAGAAAATTGTGGCATTATTCGTAGTTATCATTGTTTTGGCAAAAAAAGCCATGATACTTTATATCAATTATTAGATAATTTCACATTATTTTATTTTAATTTCATGGCTTCTAAACCAAACGATGAACGTTATTTTCAAAATATGTCACAAACACCAAAGCTTAATACCTGGAAAGGTCTATCTTTTGAAAGAGTGGTTCTTCAGCATGTTAATGAAATAAAAAAGGCTCTCGGTTTTTATGCAGTAAGCAATGATGTTTGTTCTTGGATAAAAAAGGGAGATAAAAATCGAAATACTAAAGGCAGGCAAATTGATTTAATTATTGCAAGAAAAGATGATGTAATTGACATCATAGAAGATAAATATTCAATATCAGAATATAACTTATCAAAAAATGAAGTTGATGAATGGAAAGAAAGAGCAGATGATTTTGTAAAAGATAATTCAATTAAGTCTGCAATTCATCTTATTCTAGTTACACCATATGGTATAAATGATAAGGCGAAACTAAATTTAATAACTAAAGTGTTAACATTAGAAGACTTATTCATATAAATATAAAAAAACTTGCTTTTTTCTCACAAAATAGGGGGGTTGCATAATTTCACGATTATGGGTGAGGGTTGCACTCTTTAGTGCTATAGGGGGTTGCAATTGTATCATTGGGAGAAGATTAGTACAAAACGGAAAATTATTTAACCAGTCTTTCTTCAGAAACTATTTGATTCTGGATGTTGACTTCAGACCATATTATGAAGAAGCGGTGAAATTGGAAAAGTACAATCAACATTAAAGAAGAATCCATTAAATGGTTTTTTCTATACATTTTTGAAATGATATAATTGAATTTTTTATTTCCCAAAAATAATAATTGTTTAAAAATGGGAAATGAATTATAATCTAATCAGGTTAAGAAATATGAAACTTATAAACAGAGATTTATATCTAGATAAACTTCTTAGTGTACGAAATATTCCTGATATTAAAATTATTACAGGTGTAAGAAGAAGTGGAAAATCTAAATTGTTAGATTCTTTTTATAATTTTTTGGTTTCAGATCCCGAAATTAAAAATATTATAAGAATTAAACTAAATTTAAAGAAATTCGAATCTTTGTTAAACCCAAACAATCTTTATGAATACATAGACAAAAAGTATGTTGAAGGTGTTAATAATTATTTAATTATAGATGAAATACAAGAATGTGTTGGGTTTGAAAGAATTATTAATAGTCTATACGAAGAAGAAAGATTTGATATTTATTTGTCCGGTTCTAATGCTTTTATGCTTTCAAGCGATTTAGCGACACTATTTGGTGGTAGGTACATAGATATAAAAATGTATCCTTTTTCTTTTAAAGAATTCAATGTATATTTTGAAAATAATAATCCACTAGATTCTTTTGATGAATATGTTCAAAAAGGTGGAATGGCTGGATCATACTTATATCATTCACAAGAATTAGCGAATGACTATATTGATGGAATTTACAAGAAAACAATTTCAAAAGATATTGTAAAAAGATTTAAGATTGATAACGAACCTTTATTGTTAATGATTGCAGATTATTTGATGGACAATGTAGGAAACAAAACATCTTTAAGGAACATAGCAAATGCATTGACATCTAATTCATATACAATTAACCATAAGACAGTTGGTTCTTATGTAGATTATCTTTGTAGATCATTCCTTTTTTATCCATTCACCAGATTCGACATTAAAGGTTCTAAATTTTTAGAATCTGATAAGAAATATTATCTTTCTGATTTATCGTTTAGATTTGCAAACATTGGTACAAAAAATATGGATTACGGAAGGTTATATGAAAATCTTGTAGCAATAGAACTTTTAAGAAGAGGATACGAAGTCTATGTTGGCGTGTTGTATGATAAAGAAATAGATTTTGTAGCTATTAAAAATGGTTATAAATATTATATTCAAGTTAGTGATGATATATCTAGAAAAGAAACTTTTGAAAGAGAAGTTAAACCGCTTTTAAGTATTAAAGATGCCTACCCGAAAATATTATTAGCACGGACTAAACACCCTGAAAGCCAGTTTGAAGGTATTAGAATTATTGATTTAGGCGATTGGCTTTCTAAATGATTCATTTGATAAGAAGTTCAACACTAATCCGGTCAGGTCCACCAAACGCATTTTAATTGGAGCAGTACATTTGTATTGTTCTTTTTCTTTTTTAACGTGGTGTAAAATAAAACGGATATTAAAGTGTATAATAAGTGTAGAATAAATTATTAGGAGCGAAATTATGAATATTAAAAGAGAATCAGAACATATCGAATTTAAAGAGAGTTTAAGTCAATTATCAAGAGCGCTTGAGTCTATTGTAGCAATGATAAATAAAAGTGGTACCTGCACAATTTACTTTGGTGTTAAAGATGATGGTTCAATTGTTGGACTTAGTGTAGGAAATAAGACATTAAAAGACATTAGTCAAACAATTGCGGAACACATAAAACCTACTCTAATTCCAAAAATTACCGAAGAACAATATGAAGATAAAATAGTCATTAAACTTGAAGCGTCAGGCACGAATACGCCTTATTCTTCAAATGGTAACTATTTTATTAGAAGTGGAAATGAAAATAAAAAAGTTGATCCAGATACAATGAGACAATTAATATTTAAAAATTCAAATGATAATATTGTTGAAATAGAATCATCTAATCAAGATTTAACCTTTAGTCAATTGTGGCAATTATATATTTTAAGAGGATACACACTAAATAAAGATAATTTTGCTAAAAATACAGGATTATTTACTAAAGCCAGGAAGTACAATTATTTAGCAAATTTGTTGGCAGACAATAATGATGTATCAATAAAAGTAATTAGATTTAAAGGGATTGATAAATCTGAAATTATTTCTCGAAATGAGTTTGGATATAAGTGCTTAATTTTATCGCTCAATAGCGCATTAGATTTTGCTTTATCATTCAACGAAACAAAGGTTGATATGTCTGGTACAATCAGGAAAGAAATTAAATTATTTGATGAATCTTCATTAAGAGAAGCCTGGATTAATGCTTGTTTGCATAGTAAATGGGATAGAATGATTCCTCCAGCAATTTATATTTTTGATGACAGGATAGAAATAGTGTCTATAGGTGGTCTGCCAATCGATTATTCGAAAGAAGAATTTTTTAATGGAGTGAGTCACCCGATTAATAGAGGTCTTCAAAAAATAATGGTACAACTTGGCTTGGTTGAACAAACTGGTCATGGAGTTTTGGAAATTAAAAAGCATTATGGCAATGAGGCATTTTGTATAAGCGATAATTATTTAAACGTAATTTTAAAATTCCCATTTTTGTTAACTAGAGGAGAAACAAATTTTTCAGGACTAAATCCATCTCAAGAAAAAGTTTTAAAATCCATTATCAGTAAACCATCCATAACAACTAATGAATTATGCAAAGTAACGAGCCTTGGAACAAGCAGAATTAGCGAATTAATTAAAGAATTAAAAGAACTAAATCGTATTAAAAGAATAGGATCGAACAAGACTGGATATTGGGAAATATTGAAATAATTTTTCTCAAAAAATAGGGGGTTTCAATTTTTACGCATAATATCAAAATATTATGCACGAATATTGATTTACATTTGAAAAGCACTGATTATTGTTGATATGAAAAACCGGCGATTCAATAACCATTTGCACTTTGGTCTTATTTTTGCACTTTGGGATTGCACTTTAGAAATTTAGATATATAATATCTTATTATGGAAAAGAAGTATTTAAAATATTGCGTTAAAACAGGTATTGGTCTACAAGATGTAGATGGTTTAACTGTATCTGATAAATATAAAGAAGTAAGTGAAAAATATATCAATGGGGATGTTTCCTTTGAAGAAGCTTACAAAATAATAACCGATTATTATGCAAATAAAAGAGACGATGAAACCATTAATCAAGAAGATAAACCTGATCTTGTTTCTTTAAATATAGCCAATATATTAGCAAACAGAGGTTTTGTCTTTACAGTTGGTCAACTTCTATCTATTCATAAAATATTATTTACAAATGTATATGAACACGCAGGCAAGTTCAGAGAATTCAATTTTTCTAAGAAAGAATGGGTATTAAATGGTGAAAGTGTATATTATGCAGATTATAGAGAAATACAATCAACATTAGAATATGATTTCTCAGTAGAAAGACAATATAATTACTCAAACAAATCTATAGATGAAATTATTGATCATCTAGCTACTTTTATTGCTAACCTTTGGCAGATTCATCCTTTCCAAGAAGGTAATACGAGGACTACAGCAATATTTACTATCAAGTATCTTCAAACATTGGGGTTTGATGTAACAAACGATACTTTTGCTAATAATGCTTGGTATTTTAGAAATTCATTAGTGAGAGCGAATTATAGTAATATAAATAAAGGAATTTTTGTTGATAAGTCTTTTTTAGTTATTTTTCTTAACAATTTATTGAAAGGTGAAAAGAACACTTTGGAAAATAAATTACTATCTGTTAACATCACTAAGAAAGAAACCAACTCGTTAAATAATTTGGAAGAGCAGGTATTAAAGTTAATAAAAGGAAAAAACAATATTACCAGCGAAGAAATCTCTTCTATTACTAGCAAATCTCTTAGGACAATTAAAACTGTTTTGATGGAATTACAAAATAAAAAAATAATAAAAAGGATGAACGGCAAGCGTTACGGTCATTGGAAAGTAAAATAAGTGAATACATCGAAATCATGTTTTTAAGATACTTGGATATGATGTTTGTTGGATATAATATGCTACATATCTCGGAGAGTTGAAAAATTATAATGAACAATTCGAAAATAATCGAATAAATAAATGTGTTTTTTAAATTCATTAAAATAAATCTATCAAAATATATTATCTATATTAATATTATATATATGAAAGATTTGTCGAAAATAATTTCGGATTATCCTAGACCACTTTTTGTAAGAAATTCATTTCTTAATTTAAATGGTGAGTGGAATTTTTATGTCGATGACAAGAGAATATATGAACACGATCAGAGATTCATTGAGTTCCCTAAAGATTGTTTGAAAATAAATGTTCCATATTGTTATCAATGTGAGCTCAGCGGAATAAACGATAAAACTCATTATGACACCATTTACTATCAAAAAGAAATTAGCTTCGATTATAAAGAAAATGAAAGAGTCCTTTTTCATATAGATGCTGCTGACTATAAAACAAAACTTTATGTTAATGGTAAGTTTGTTGGAGAGCACTTAGGTGGTTACACTTCTTTTTGTTTCGATATAACTGACTATCTTATTGAGAAAAAAGGAAATGTTGTAATTAGATGCGACGATTCATATAGCATTCATCAACCTCGCGGTAAACAAAAATGGAAAGACAAACCTTTCGAATGTTTTTATCAAGAAGTTAATGGAATATGGAAATCAGTCTGGGCTGAAATTGTACGAAGCACTTATATTACTTTCTTCCAATTCATTCCTAATAAAAATAATTCTGTAGATGTGTCAATTTTGTTAAATAACTTTAGTTTTGAAGGGGAAATTGAAATAAATTTCTTGTTTTTAGACAAATTAGTCGCACAAAAATTAGTTCGTTTTGGTAATGAAAAATTAGTAACAAATGTACCTTTAAATGAAATACACTTTTGGGATACTGAAAATCCAAATTTATATTCTGTTAAATTAAAACTAATTAAAAATGGAGAAGTGATTGATGAAGTTTCTAGTTACTTTGGATATAGATTTATAGAAACTGAAAATGGCAAAGTTTTATTAAATGGCAAGCCTTTATTTATGAAATTAATCTTAGAGCAGGGCTATTATCCAAAAGGAATATATACTTTTGAGAATAATGCAGAAATGATAAAAGAAATAGAGCTAATCAAAAATAGTGGATTTAATGGTTTAAGAGTACATCAGAAAGTAGAAGATGATAGATTCTATTATTTATGTGACCAAGTTGGTCTTATTACTTGGAGCGAAATGCCAAGTGGATATGATTTTGATGATGAACTAAAAGAAAACATACTAAGAGAATGGCAAGAAATATTAGTTCAACATATTAATCACCCTTCTATCTTAGTGTGGACTCCATTTAATGAATCTTGGGGAATTCCCGGTATTCGAACAAGTAAAGAACAACAGGATTTTCTCGTTCAAATATATGATTTTACCAAAAGATTTGATCCCACTAGATTAGTTATCTCTAATGATGGTTGGCTCCATTGCAAGACTGATTTAGTGACATTCCATAATTACATACAAGATGATGAAAAATTAAGATATTACACTGAGAATATTTTAGAAATTTGTAAAAATAACACGTGTATTAACGACGCTATTGCTAAATTCACTCCTTTTGCTAACGGATTTAAATATGAGGGACAACCTATTTTATTAGATGAATTTTGTGGTATTGGCTTTAATGTTGAAACTGTTCAAAATGGGTGGGGTTATGGAGATTCAGTAAAAGATAAAGATGGATTAATAGATAGATATAGAAGATTAATCAAATGTGCCTCGACTGCTCCAAATATAGCTGGCTGGTGTGTTACTCAACTTACTGATGTTTATCAAGAAGTTAACGGCCTATTTACTTTTAATAGACAACCCAAATTTGATATAAAAACTTTAGAAGAAATTAATAAAAATAATGTATAGAATATCTTGCCATACCTTACAATTTAAAAATAGAAGTATATACGATATACTGACCGCCATGAAGGAAGTTGGCTTTGACACATATGATTTTACTATGTGTAATAACGATGGATGTTATGATCAATTTATCGACAAAAGAGATTATATAAAAAGAGCAAAAACTTTACGAAAATTCGCAGATAAATTAGAAATGAAATGTAATCAAACTCATTCCCCTTTTCCGATTGAGCATCCATCTTTTTCTAAGGCTAAAATTCAAAGCCAATACAAGCTACTAATTAGAAGCCTTAAGGTTAGTTCAATATTAGGAGCAGACTATTGTGTTGTCCATCCTTTAAACGATTATGATGATGAATACAATTCTGCATATTTTAAAAAAATATTGCCGTTTTGCCATAAATTTCATATAAAAGTCTCAATTGAGAATATGTGGAATTGGGATGAGAAAAATGATCATGCTTGTCTTGCTTCTTGCTCAAATCACAAGAATTTTGTTCATCTGTTAGACTTAATAAATGACGATTTCGCATGTGCAATTGTCGATATTGGACATGCCGAAATGAAAGGCTTAAATACAAGCGCAGTGGAGATGATAAATTCATTGGGCCCACGATTAAAATGCCTACATATTCACGACAATGACAAACACCATGATCAACATTTATTACCTGGTGATGGAATGATTGATTTTGACGAAATAATAAAAGCACTTAAAAAAATAAATTATCAAGGTGATTTCACTTTTGAAACGATCCCACTTTTAAATGTTGAAAGTATGGACGAATTTAAAAAGCAACTTAAGAGAATATATGATTGTGGTTTAAAATTAAGAAAAGATTTCTTATCGTAATTTATTTATCAATATAAGTTATATTTAACGAAATATTTTGTTTAAAATCACCAAAGTGTCTGCCAAAAATATTTATACCACCAAGGTGTTTGCTGTTGTGATCGACGCCAATCCTATATTTAATAATTTTTTCTTCTTTGAAATACTCATTGATTTTTAAGTCACTAGTTTTTTTGCCATTAATAAAAGTGCCATCATCATTAATTGTGACATTTACTAATATTCCATAATTAGATGAGTTAGTAGGCCACCATTGCGGTGAAAATAATCCTAATCTTCCGCCGTAATCACCCAAAGAAAGGAATTCACCAATTTTAATATTATTCAAATAGAATGAAATGTCGCTTTTCCAATTATTATTAAAGTTTGGGCACTCACTACATATTTCTTGAGTAAATGATAGCTCTTTAATTTTAGAAAAATATAGCAAATCATTCGAAACTAGATATTCGATATAACCTTCTGTAAAAGAAATTAATTGAGCCTTTATTTTATCGGTGCTATTAAAAATGACATCATTATCAATTGGCTGTAATATTTCATTTTCTGTTGCTATAAGACAAGGCGCCTTTACTTCAAATTTAGAAAAGCTTCCAAGGCCGATATCGATGTTTTCTGTTTTAACATTATTCGCAGTAGTGGAATCAAAATTCACTACAAGCGAGTCAATATTTAATGATAAATTTTTCTCATTTCCTCGTTTTGATGGTGCTTTAACAAACTTAATAAGCTTCGCCTCTCTTAATATTTTTAAGTGAAATGAAAGAGTGGAAGGAGAAATCTTTAGTTCGTCCAATAATTCTTGAGTTGAGTAACTTCTTTTTGATAGTAAAAATAAAATTCTTCTTCTGTAACCAGAAGAAAAACTGTCTCCAATTTTCTCTAATTGATCATTATCATTAACGCTTAAATGGACATTTCTAGATTCTTTCATAACAATAATATATTCGAATAATTTCGAACAATAAAGTATTTTTTTAATATATTGAAAAATGGCAATTGTGTATGTTTTTAACATAATATAGAATTAAAGCAAGAGGTTAAGCTTATGAAAAAACTATATTTGCTCTTTTTGCCTTTTTTGGCTTTGTGTTCTTGTGGCGCAAACAAAAGAGACCCATCAAAAACTTTGATTAATTTCTTTGGTTGGGGATCTGCGGAAGAAAAAGCTGTTTTCAATGCAATGATTGCAAAATTTAAAGAAATACATCCAGAATACGATGTTCACTATGAAAGCTCTTCGTCAGAACTTTATATGAATGCTTTATTAACAAAACGTCAATCAGATACGATGCCTGATGTTTTCTATATGCCAGACACCAATTTTATTGAATGGGCTAATAGCAGAAATAACGTAATGATGAACTTAACTCCTTTTATTGAAGCATCAAAAACATTTTCAACAGATAATGTGTGGTTTGAAGGATTAAATGCATATAGATTTGATGCCGCTAATAAACGTTTAGGCACAGGCGATTTGTATGCTTTACCAAAAGATGTTGGACCAATTGCATTAACATATAACAAAACAAACGCTTTAAAAAAAGGTATCACAATCTCTTCTGAAACATCTCCAAATGGATATGGTTATGATGCCAACACCAAAACCGTTTATCAATCTACCCCAATGACATGGGCGCAATTTATTAGATTTTGTAAGGATACACAAACCGGAGATCCAAAAGATCATGATTCAATAGTTGGTATAACACATTATCCTCTTGAAACTGCATACTTTACAGCAGGCGGAGACTTTACTGATTCAACTAGAAAAATATCAACAATTGCGAATGATAAATTTGCCGAATCTTTGCAATTTGTCGCTGATTTAGCATTAAAATTCAATGTTATGACTGCTGCTGAAGACCAAGGTGGCGGTGGCCAAGATGGTTATAGTAGATTCATTAGTGGACTAGCTTCCTCATCATTCATTGATTTCTATAAGCTCCCTGAAATGTGGAGATGTAATTTTGATTGGGATGTATTACCAACTCCAGTTCCAAACCAAAGTGGCAGTCTTGAAAAAGAAGATGACTGGAAAGATGCCCCAAGAAGTGGTTGTACTACTCAATCATATCTAGGTAGTGTTGGAATTGCTGTTTGTAAAACAACTGGTGTTCCTCAAGCCGCCTATGAATTAGCAGAATTCTTAACAGTGAATCAGGAAGCTCAACGCATTAACTATAAAATGGGTCAAGCCCTTCCTAACTTGAAAGATATGGCAAAAGGCGAATTCTTAACTGCTACATTAGATGATGGCAAAGGATTAAACCGTCCATTAAATAGGCAAGTTTATATTGATATTGCAGAGAATTCAAAAAGACGTCCTGCTTCATATACATATAATGATAAATGGAGTCAAGAAATGTGGGAATCCGCAAACGATTCTTTAAAATTATATAGAGTATTCCATAATGACAGACAATATGGCGGACATATTGATGTTTGGGATTGGTCAACAAAATCACGTATCAATAACTCCTTCTTAGACTCTCTACAAGGTAGTGTCCAAGTCAAATTAAACGATTACGCTAATAAATATAGTTGGTAATATATGAGGGCCAAAAGAAACCGTTTATCTAAGAAAGTTAAAAATAATCTAATCGGCTATTGTTTAATTTTGCCAATGGTCGTTGGTTTCGTTATTTTTACCTTAATTCCTTTAATTAAAACGATTCAAGGTTCTTTCTATGATATGACGGAAGGATATTGGGATACTTCTCCAGAATATTTTATTGGCACTCAAAATTTCAAAGTTTTATTTGAAGATCAAAAATTTATTAAATCTATCACCAATACATTATTCTTAATGTTAGGTATTCCTATAGGAATGCTTTTTGCTTTTTTATTAGCGACATTAATTAATTCAAAATTTGTTAAAGCAAAAAAACCCTACTTGATTCTCTATTATTTACCTGCAGTTACTTCCGCTGTTGCTATTGGAGTTGTTTGGAAATGGTTATTTAATGGTCAATATGGTGCCATCAACATTATTTTTCACACTAACGTTCACTGGTTAAGCGATCCTTCTGTAGTCAAAATAACCCTTATCATGAAAGGTGTATGGGGAGGATTAGGTGGAACACTGTTACTTTATTATGCTTCTATTCAAAATATATCTTTAGATATGTATGAAGCAGCAGATATTGCTGGAGCTAATACTATTCAAAAGATGTTTCATATAACTATTCCTTTAGTCAATGGAACATCATTCTACTTATTAGTCACTGGAATTATTGGTGGTATTATGGCGTTTGCAGATAACTATGTTATTGTTGCAAGCAGTGAATCTCAGACGATTGTTTATTATTTGTATGATTGTTTTAAACGTGGCGAATATGGTCTAGTCGCTGCAGGAGCAATTTTTGTCTTTGGACTTTTATTTGTTGTTACACTTCTCCAATTCTATTTGAATTCGAGAGGAAAGAAAGCAGTAAGGTAATATATGGAAACGCTTGCTCAAAGAAAAAGAAAACATATATTAGGTGAAACCAAATTTTATACTTTGAAAGTTTTGGCTATTTTCATATTAGTCATTGTCGCTTTTATCATGATTTTCCCTTACTTATATATGCTTTCTCTTTCTTTTAAAACTGCTGATGAAGTTATCAACAATAGTGCTGTTTTCTATTTAATTCCTAAAGAATTTACTTTTAATAATTACATCACAATTTTTACTGATGAGAACATCATGATTGGTAGAGGATTCCTAAATACATTTATTATTGAATTCTTTGTTTTAATCATTGGGACCTTTGTAACAACATTAGCAGGTTATGCGTTTTCAAGAATCAATTTCTTCGGCAAAAACGTACTATTTTATATGTTATTGACCGGAATGATGATTCCGTATATTGCTGTTTTGGCACCTCAATATTTAGTGTTTGCAAAACTAAAAATGATCAACACATTATTGCCATTAATCATTCCTGGATTATTCGGAAATGTCTCAATGTTATTCTTTATTAAGCAATACGCAGACACTATTCCTAATGAAATATATGAAGCCGCTGAAATTAATGGAGCAGGTTTCTTTAGAACCTATTTTGAATTGTTCCTTCCTTTAATTAAACCAGCATTATTTGCACAAGTAATTTTCTGGTTCTTAGGTATTTGGAACGACTTCTTTGGACCTGACATTTACTTAAATAAAGCTGAATCTCAGACACTACAAATTGTTATTAGAAATTTAAGCACAGGCTCTGGCGGAAGCGATTCATTATTGCACTTACCAGAAGTTATGTCTGCAAGTGTATTATCTTCAATACCAACTTTATTAATTTATATTATTTTCCAAAAACACTTTGTTAATACTTTTATGTTATCGGGGAGCAAACATTAATATGAAAAAGAAATTACTTATTTTACTTCTTCCATTATTGCTTACATCCTGCTCTCAAGAAATACCTTTTTATAGTGGTTTATACGCAAAAACTGTCGGTAACAATAATTTTCAACAAGAAGGGAACTTGATTGTTCCAGATTTTCCTATTGATGGAATTATTGATCCTGAAGATTATAAGGATGCAGCATTAACTGTGGAATTAGGTGGAAGAGAAGATTTTGAAACGAGTGTTACTGCTAAAGTTGTATTTGGAAATAATGGCTTAACTGCAGGCTTTTATTCTCATGATAAATATTTAGCAGCTTCTACAAATTATAACGATCCACAATTTGTTGTTAATTCCGATAACGTTGAGATATATGTTGACACATTAAATGATAAAGGAAAAGTAGCACAACAAGATGATTTTGCCTTCTTAGTTAATCCTCTTGAATTTATTGAAATGAGAAATGGAACTGGATCATATTGGTCTAGTTGGAGTGGTGTTGTGGACTATGCAGTTCACGTTGAAGGTACTGTTAATAATGATTCTGATATTGATACTGGATGGGGATGCGAAATATATATGCCTTACCAAACCTTTGGCTTTACTAGAGAATCAATAATAGGTATAGCCTTCGGATGTCGTGATAAACATACTGGAGAAATTACATCAAAATGGACTGGCTGGGTTGCTGATCCTCAGATTATTGATACATATGCTTCTATTGATGAATTTGGACCTGTGGATTATTTAATAGAAGATTTGTCTATTAACTGCGGAGCATATAAATATAATGATCAAATATATTCAACAGACATTGTTCCAAGTATTGGTTCTTTCAACTATGATGCCTTTGAAAGAGGAACTTATTCCGTTGATATGTATTTACCATATGATAAAGTCGCTGATAACGGAATCACCATTCAAGTTAAAGATCCATTAGATAAAAAATATTATTTCGAAGACAAAGATGTTTCTTATTATTTCTTATGCCTAAATAGAGATGGCAATGCTTTATTAGGCTATGTTAATCATGGTGAGTGGAATGAAGTCGGTGTATATGAAAATGTTCCACACACAGAAGCAGATTGGAACAACTTCAAAGTAATTCTCTGTGATGGATTTATAACATGCTACATTAACAATACTTTTGTTTTCTTGGTTGAAGATGATTCAATAACAGCATTAGCGTGTGGATTAAGAAGCGCTCAAAAAGGAATTAAATATAAAAATGTTACTTTCTCAGATTCAACGGAAGGTGCAAAATACGGAATTAAAGGATATCACACAGCTTGCGGAGAATTTGAATATTCCAATGTACAAGAAACCTCAGTTCGAGTTAAAAATGTTAAAAATGATGGCGCCATTCTTGTAAGTAATAATTTGGCACCAATTGATGAAGAAGTCACATTGGTAACTTCAATGAAAGCTGGTTCTAATAGTGATAATGGCATTATCTTTCTTTTAGATACGACTAAAAAACAATTCTGGGAAGACGAAGACACTTATTATTACTTCTTTATGATTAATAGAGAAGGCTATGCTTATTTAGGTCTTGTATATGAAGGATGGAACGAAATAGCATCGCATCCTATTGATCATTATGACGTGAATAAAACATATGAAATTAAGGTAACTTATAGCGATGATGGAATTGAATGTTACATCGATAATGTATTAGAAATATATAGCAGAACCCTATTAATTTCTGGAAATCAATATGGATTTAGATCTGGTTCAGTGGGAACCATGTTTACTTTATTTTAAGGAGAACAGACACAATGAAAAAGAAATGTTGTTTACTTATAATCCCAGCATTAATGCTTTCTAGCTGTGGTCAAGCTCCTTCTATCGGAAATGGATTTACAAAGGTGGATTATGAAGTGAAATCTAGAGAACGTTATGATAACAGATTTGGAACTGATAAGATTCCAGAACAATGGGAAAATTATGGTGTAGGCGATCCATATTTGTATCGTTTTAATGGAGAATATTATCTTTTCTCATCAACTCGTGATGGAGAAGAAGGGTATAAATGCTGGAAATCTCATGACTTAATTCATTTTGAATATTTAGGACTGTTCCAGTTCTTAAATAAAGATGGTACAACCGACAATCAATTAGGGCAATATGCTCCAGAAGTATATTACTGGAATGGTGATTTCTATTGTTATGGATCACCAGCTGGTAAAGGACATTATATTTATAAAAGTGTCACTGGTCTTCCATATGGAGACTATAAAGCTGTAACAGATAATATTGGTTTAAGTATTGATGGAAGCGTATTTATCGATGATGATGAATCAATGACATTTCTCACTGGCGGTAATGGTGGCATTATGGCCTATGAAATGGATTCCATGACAAATATTAGACCATCTTCTGAAGAACAAATATTTTCACCAATGATTAAGTGGACAGAAGGCCCATACATGATGAAACATAATGGGACATATTTTTTAACATATGCTGGAAATCATGTCAAAAGCAAAGGATATAGAATTAACTATTCATATTCTAATGATGGCCCATTTGAAGGCTTTAATTATCCCGCTAACAATTCAATTGCTTTGAAAACTCTTGGAGATCAGGTTGGATTAGGACATTCTTCAACAGTATTAGGACCAAACCTAGATTCTTATTATATTGCCTATCATAACTTAGTTGATGGCAGCGGACCTATTAGATCTTTTAACATAAATAGACTTCTTTTTGCGGAAAATAGAATGACTATAAACGGTCCAACAGATAAAGGGGCGTTGATTCCTTTACTACCAGATTTTGTTAGTTATGATTTATCAAATATGGAAGAAAAAAGTGGAAAAACCCTATCGAAAGTCGCACATAATGAACGATTTTCAGTAGAATATAATTTCTCAAACGTTGAGACTGATGGTTCAATGAAGTTATATTTCTCAGTAGAAGATGATGATTATAGTAACTACATTACCATCGTAAATAAAGAAATTAAATTGTATGTAAATGGTGGGCTCATTGAGACAGGTACTTTAAAAAACTCGTTTGATTTTACTAAGTTACACACTATTAGACTTAATGTTGATAATGGTCATTATCGTGTATTTTTCGATAATATGATGAAAATAGATATCACAGATCAAGAAGTTGTTAGTGGTGGTAAAGTTGGATATTCAGGAGTTGGAATGATTGGCACAACCACATTCTCAAATGAAGCTTTTGATTCTTCAGAAAAAGAAGATCCAAAAGTTGTTGAAGGACAATTCTTTGCCACATCATATTTAGATGCAAGTAAATTAACTGGGAATTCAAAAACATTTAAAATTCCTTTAGATAACTATGATAAAAAATTAAAAATATATCGCGATAGTAGCGCGGTAAGTTTAGCAAATGTGGGAGATTATTTATTATATCCAATTGATGTTTTAGAAACTGGATTATATGGACTAGAATTAACATTTAGGCAATCTCATAGTGGGGCAATTCTTTCATTACAGATTGATAATCATGATGCAATTAGGTTCACATTACCTGCCATTAATTTTGCCAGTAACATGAACGAATATGAACATAACTTACAGTTTATTAAGACATTGCTTTGTGAGACGGAAATCGCCAAAGGTTTACACACATTAAAAATAGAATTAGTTTCGGGAGTTGCAGATATATTTGCGTGTAACTTATTTAAAGATTCTAAATATCTACCAAATTATCAAAATGATTTATCTACTTATATTGATAAAGGAGCTAATTATCTATCATTGTGGAAGATAGCGGAAAAAGATGGTGTTGATTGCCATAAAGCTAAAGCTGGTGCTAACAATATGGTTTTATTAGGAGATGAGACTTTAACCGATTATGAAGTTGAAGTAGATATCAATATTGAAGTAAGTGCCGGAAGTAATGCTGCCGCAGGAATTATTGTTAGAGGATTAAATGCTAGTTTGTATAGTGGATATGTCGATCAATCCTCACAAGGATATTTTGTAGGATTTAATAATGGGCAAATTATGATTGATAGAATGAATTATGCCACTAATATTGTTGGCGCTTCAACCGGTCCACAGTATTCATTAAATAAGTGGCATAGATTAAAAGTGATTTGCCAAAAAAATCTCATTAGTGTCTATTTTGATGGGGTTTTTGCAACAAGTTATACAGATCCATATCCATATTCACATGGTCTAGTAGCGTTATATTCTATTAATGCTGAATCATATTATAAGAACCTATCTATTAAAGGTATTTAAGGAGGTTGTTAGTTATGGACTTAGAGAAAAGAAAACAAAAAAGAGCGATTACTAAACAACAGAAAAAAGAACAAAAAGTTTTAGCTAAAGAAAGAGAACGTCATCATAAAGAAGTCTTAAGGATGGCTAGAGATAGTTATAAAGAAGAAAAAAATGTTGACAGCGATGCATATATTTCTTTACAACATATCGCAAAAATATATCCTAACCACGTTCAAGCTGTTT
The DNA here is from genome assembly GCA_024408095.1 of Bacilli bacterium. GTDB lineage: Bacteria > Bacillota_I > Bacilli_A > RFN20 > CAG-826 > JAKSVI01. The sequence goes on along the minus strand of JAKSVI010000004.1, from coordinate 47,706 downwards.
ATGATTTTAACTTAGATATTAAAAAACACGAGTTTATTGTTTTCGTTGGACCTTCTGGATGTGGTAAATCTACTACCTTACGTATGATTGCGGGGTTAGAAGATATTACTGCAGGTGATTTATTTATTGATGGCACCTACGCTAACGAACTGCCTCCAAAAGATAGAGAAATAGGAATGGTTTTCCAAAGTTATGCCTTATATCCGCATATGACTGTGTATGGCAATATGGCATTTGCCTTAAGAGTCAAGAATATGAGTAGAGAAGAAATAGATGACAGAATCCATAAAGCTGCTGATATTCTTGAAATAAGTGAATATTTAAATAGAAAACCAGCTGCTTTAAGTGGTGGACAATGTCAACGTGTAGCGTTGGGAAGAGCAATTGTTACTGACGCAAAAGTTTTCTTAATGGATGAGCCTTTAAGTAACCTTGATGCTAAACTAAGAGTCACTATGAGAAGTGAACTAGTTAAACTTCATAACACATTAAACGCTACAACAATTTACGTTACACATGATCAAACTGAAGCCATGACTATGGCAGATCGAATTGTTGTTATGTCTAAGGGTTATGTTCAACAAATTGGAACTCCTGAAGAAATTTTTAAAACACCTAAAAATATATTTGTCGCGACATTTATTGGCTCTCCAGCTATGAATTTGATAAACGTTACAACAAAAGGCGATGATATTTATCTACCGAACGGCATTAAGATTTCAATGGGCAAAGGATTTAAAGATAAAGTTGATGAATTTTATCGTACGCAAATCTCTTCTTATAGTTCACAAATCAAGGATTGGAAAGATGAATATTTGAGTAGATTCGCAGAGAAAAAACTTTATAAATCCATTTTCAAAAATGAAACAGTTAATAAAACCATGTTATTTAATTTGATATCTTCGTTGGATAAATCAACCCTTGAAATTATAAACATCACGGATGAGGAAGTTCATTCATTATTGGATATAAATGATATTGATTCTCTCGAAGTAAAACTCAATTCAATTTTAAGAGAGTATTTATTTGCAAAAGAAAAGGAATTTAATCCAATTATTGAAGATTTGCTGGGGAAATTGAATAAATTAGAGGAACAAATCAAAAAAGAAGAAAAAGAAATTATTCTCGGAATTAGGCCTGAACATATTGTTGAAAGTAAAGATAAAGAAAGTTTCAAATGTAAGATTACCTTAACCGAACTTTTAGGTAGTGAATATTTTGTTCACTTAGATTTTCCAACCAAAGAATTACTCGCAAACATCGACGCCGTAAAGAATATTAAAGTTGGAGATGTCATGTCATTCTCGCTCAGAAATGATTGCATTCACACATTTGATCCAATAACCAAAAATAGAATCTAACTTGTTTTAATATTTTCGATTTATTGTTTTCATTTGGACTATTTTACTAATTTTTAAAGCTTTTATAGGTTTTTGAATTTAAAATTTATGTAATTTTTTCATATATCTTAAAGACACTTGCAATTTATTATAAAATAAATTTTAATTTTATATGTATAAATTATTTCGATTGAATCAAATAAAAATTGTAAACCTATATGGTTTATTCGCATTAAACATTCGAATTTTATCGAATAAATAATATGCTTTTCAAAATAATCGAAAAAAAAGTAAATTAATACTGAAAACACACACGTGTGTAAGTAAAATAAGATTAAGAAACACATACATACAGACAATATCGTTTGAATTTGTTTTGGAATGTGTTTAACCCTTAATTGCATAGCCAGAAAAAGAAAGGAAAGCAAGGTGGCTATTTGCGTGTGCATTATGAAAAAACAGAATTTAAAAATTTATTTGCCTGTTTTACTTGGTGTATTTGGTGTATCTATTGGTGTTTTTCTATTTGCAAACTCAAATTTATCTAGTTCTTTAGGTATATTAAGTTCTGCTAATGAAAAAAATTATTCAATTACACTTGATTCAACGAATGCTCCAATTTCAATAGGTGAACACACTGTTAAAACTGAATTAGGCAATCCTGTGAAAGTTGATTTTTTGAACGCATCATTGTTGACTGGAGGATTCATTCACTTAAACGGGGGGGGGTCTTTAATTTTAAAAACCCAATTGTCCGGTGTAAACAGTGTTACTGCTACATTTAGTGGTAGTGTTCATGCTGAATGTGGTTTGAAAGAGAATTCAACACTTTCTATTTCAAAACTCGAAAGCGGACAAAAATCAACTTTAGGTGATTATATGTTTAATTATGTAAAGTTGGTTGCTGATGAAGATAGTGATATCTACACAGCAAAATTAGACTACTCATGTTCAATTCCAGAACCACAAGTAGTATTTGGTGCTGATGTCGAAGCAATCGGTGCAAAAGTTTATGGTGTTAAAGATGATGATATCTTAGGCAACACTGTAAGAGTTCATGTAGATCCATTCCTTGGAAATACAATTGAATCAGTTAAAGTAAGAGGCACGGATGTCCCTTATAATTCTGATTTAGGTGTCTATGAATATGAAGCCGGAACAGATGATGTTCTTGTTGTTAAAACTTCATTAACTGATCATCAAACAATTACAGTTCAAAATTATATTGTTGATGAAGATACTGGTGTAGCTATGCCAGATGGTGATTCTTATGAAGAAATGCCAATTTTATCTGCTGATGGTTATTCATATAAAGTAGTACCAATGAATAAACCAGGTTATGTTGTTGATAAAGATTACTATATGAGTGTTCGTGACAGCGAACATACTTCAGTCAATTTCTATTATTCAAAAGAATCAAAGTATGATCCTGCTAAAACATCAACCTCTTTAAGTGGAAGTGGTACCGCAAACGATCCATTTTTAATTAAAACATGTGCAGATTATTTATATTTTGCTTCTACATATGATGCATCAACTACGGCAAATAATGGTAAGTACTTTAAATTAACTCGTTCAATTGATTTAACTGGTCTTACTTGTGAACAATTTATGTTCGGAAAAAGTGGTGTAGCATTCCAAGGTAATTTAGATGGAAGCAATACAAGAATTACATATTCAATTTCCGGAACTGCTGTTAATCAATCTCTTATTTATAATATAAATGGTGTTGTTAAAAACTTATCTCTTTATGGTTTAAATCATAACTCAACCAGAACTGCACCACTTTCAAATTTTATTAATCCAAAAGCTGAAGTTTCTAATATTTCTAACTTCATGGTCGTAGAACAAGAAGGTGGAAATGCTGTTAGTGGTTTAATCGGAGACTGCTGGGGAGGACATGTATTAAATTGTACAAACTATGCAAATATTTCTGATGTTAACAAAGCCTATAATAAGACTTCTTCAATTCTTGGAGTTGTTGAAAAAGATGGCGGTATTGTTGAAGAATGTTTCAACTTCGGAAATGTTAACGGTAATACTTTAAGTGCTGGTATTGCCCCTTTTGCAAACGATGGTGTCACTCTCTCTTTAAAAAATGTTTATAACTTTGGAATTGTAACTAACGCAGGTTCTGGAGACTCTGCTGGAATTATACTTCAACCTGATTTGGCTTATGTTAGTTTAGATGGATGTTATAACTTTGGTGAAGTTAAAGGTGTTAATAATGTAAGACTTGGCGGTATTGCTAATTACGTGATTCCAGATGCAACAGAAGCTAAAACAATTAGTAACTGTTACAATTTTGGCAAAATCGCTCAAATTGGAACTGCAAGAGCTGGTGGTATAATCAGCAACATTACTAGAACAAGAAATGTTGAAAAAGTTTTAAAAACATATTTAGGCACAGTTAATTTTGTCAATTGTAAAAACTATGGTGATGTTACTTGTAATGTTACTGACGATTCTGGCACAGGAGGAATTGTTGGTGATACATGTTTACGTGTTGTAGCACCTACTGGTCAAACATTAAAAGATGTATTAGCTGCAAAAGCTACATTCACAAATTGTGAAAACTATGGTTATGTTGATGGAACACAGAGAAGTGGCGGTATTGTCGGATGGGCAGTCACTGCTGAATTCGAAAATTGTGTAAACTGTGGCGATTTTGGTACAAGAAGTGGTGCTGCTTCCCTTCAATGGAATGGCGGCATTGTTGGTACTTCTTATAATCAAGGTGACAAGATCTCTAATATCAAAGTTAACAATTGTAGAAACTTTGGTACAATCAAAGGTTCCGCAACTGCTATTGGTGGCATAGCTGGATCTCCTTCAGGAAATGCATCATTCACAATTACAAATTGTCAAAACTATGGCCATGTTATTGCTGGAACTACTTATGCTGGTGGTATTGTTGGTCAAGCTTCAGGCGGAACTGTGAAAGGTTCAATTGCAAATTGTATCAACTATGGTGATATTCAAGCTGGCACAGATTATTGTGGTGGAATTGCAGGAAACCCTAAAGTGGGTACTGTTACAATGGGAACAAATACGAACTATGGCACAATTACTTGTCCAGGTTCTCACAAAGGTTCCATTCAGCCTTAATATTAATTAATAATCCAGTTTTAACTGGATTATTAGATAGGGATTTAACTATGAAAAATAAAAGTATATTATTGATAATTAGTTTATTAACGCTTCCGTTAGTTGGATGTACTAATTTTGAATTTAAATCCTTATCTAATAATATTAAAAACAACGAAATATCGGTGCCAAAAACTGATTATAATGCTACTTTTTATATTGATGGTGAAGTAAGCACTGTTATTACATATAACGAAGATAATTATTTTGAAAAAGTTGTACCTGAGCTTCCTAAAGCTGAAGAGGGATATTTTAACTACTGGTTACCAGAAGTTGATTTTTCAAAGTTTTATGATTGTAATTACGACATGATGACATCTCTAGATGTTAGGTGTAAAAAGGGTGCTTTTGATTATGTAGATAATAGCTATGTTTCCCTCAGTGACAATACTTTTGGTATTAGCAATAGTGTGAAATTAACATCTGGAATGTTGACTGCACATTTTACAAAATCGACTGCAAAAGAAGATACAGGCATTGTCTTTGGCATTACTTTTGATGATGATGAGCCTGGAAGTTTCTGGGAAAATGTTGGAGTAAGCTATTACTTCTTTTATCTCAATCAAAATGGCGCTGCTGTTTTATCTAAAGTAAATAATGGTAAATATAAAACATTAGTCAATGTTGCACAGGCATCATCCCTAGTTGATTATGAACTTACTGTATTAATTAATAATAATGATATCAAATGTTTAGTTAATGGTGTGGAATGTATAAACTACACTGATGATAATTTTCTTACTGGGGATGAAGTTGGATTTAGATTACATAAAACTGGAGCTAAAATTAAAAATTTAGGCAATACAATTAAATCAGATTATGAAATCGCTAGTGGCAACATAATTGTTAGTGGCGATACTATAACTACCATTTCAGACAAAACGCTTGTTTATAAACGTACAGATTCAATTTATAACACCACATATTCTTGTTATGTTAAATCAAATGTTAACCAACAAGCAGGTTTCATATTTGGATTAAATAGTGAAGTCAGTGGAAAATTTTATGAAGACAATGCGACATATTTCTCATATTACATTAATGAAAATGGTTATGTGGTGCTTGAGAAATTTGTAAACGGAAATAAAACAATTATTGAGAATTCATTTGCAATTCCCGCATATTTGCCATCAAATACCTATCAATTAAGCATGACAATTGTTTCTAATAGATTGAGATTAAAGATCGATGGCACTTCTACTTATTCTTATACAAATGATGTTAGTTTTGCTGGCACATTATTAGGTTTTAAGGCTTCATTAGCTGGCGCTGTATTTAGTAGGTGAATAAAGATATGAAAAAGAAAAGTATTTGTTTATTAGCTGTCGCATCAAGCATGCTTGCTAGTTGTGGTTGCGGTTCATCAGCACCTAGTGCGCCATCTTTAACAAAGATTGAAGCCTCTAATTATATAAGCATGTTTTCTGTTGGAGATACATTTGAATTTGGTGGTACTGTTACAGCTTTCTACAGCGATAACGCTACAAAAGACGTTACAAAAGATTCAACATTCTCCGGATATGATTTAAACGTTCCTGGAGAACAAACAGTTACAGTTACTTATCAAAATAAAACTACTAATTACACAATTACTGTGTCTGATTATCCCAGATTGACTGAGATTACTTTGGCGAATATGATTACTGAACTTGATATAAATTCAGAATTTGTTTTTGGTGGAACTGTTACTGCAAAATATTCGGATGGTAGCTCAAAGAACGTAACTTCCCAAGCCTCTTTTACTGGTTATAATATGACTGAATATGGCTATCAGATTGTAACAGTCAGCTATTCTGAAACTTATCATGATCAAACAATAACTAAAACTGCTGAATATGAATTATTAGTAAAAGTTAAAGATCCTATTATTGACGATAAAGGATGGAATTATTTGGCTTATCAAGGCTACTTCCAATTTGGGGCAAATAAATTGATTGCAAAAGCGAGTAATTCATTAGCATTGGACTTAGATCATACATTAACAAATGGCACCTTATCGTCATCTGTATCTTCGATGACAGAAAACGATCGTGGCATAGTACTATTAGATAGACATCCTAATTCTGAATTCTGGGAAGGACAAGGCATTACATATTATTTCTATTTCATATCTACTGCCGGCCATTTAGTATTAGGAAAAACTGCCAATGGTGGTTGGTCAACAATAGGCGACGAGAAAATAAAAGGCTATTCAATTAAAAAAGATTATAATTTAAAAATTTCTTTCCAAATTAACGATGATAAATTAATTCAATTTTATGCGTATTTAAATGATGAATTTTATTTTGCTTGCCAAGATTATGAAGACACCATCGGAAGCGACTTTGGAACTAGATGCGGTGGAGTTGGAACTGAGTTTACTTATGTCAATAGTTCATCAAAAATAGAATTTCCTTCTAGAACACAAGTGGGTAATTATTTTATTGGAAATGGTAATTTTATTAAAGAAGAATATGCAATTTCTTCTAAAAATCCAAACTCGATTGCATATATTAATGATGAATTTCAGTTAGGTAGTTTAGAAGTCAATATGACCCTTAATGGTGAACCATCTGATAATGGTATAATTTTTGGTTTGGAAAGATATGGAAATACAGTATTTTGGGAAAGTAACGTTTCTTATTATTTCTTCTTTATAGCATCAAATGGCGCTCCATATTTAGGTAGAGTTAATAATGGTTCTTGGTCAGCTTTAGAAGTTTTGCAAACACCTTTAAGTAGATATCCATTCAAAAATGGCGATATCTTTAATCTTAAAATTGAAAGAACTAATACAACCATTAAATGCTATATCGATAATGTTTTATACATTAATTATACCGATAACTGTCCTCTTCTTGGAAAAGAATATGGTATTAGAAGTGGTGCTGCTCCTGGTATAAAATTTGACACAATTAAAGCAAACAAGACTGGTACATTTGAATTTAAAAAGCCCTCACATTTTAATGCTATTAAAGGTGGATTTATGACTTTGAATGATATTGCTATTATTTCTCAATATCGTGAATCAATCGCTTTAGCAAACGATAGCACATTTAAAGAAGGCACATTATCTTTAGATTATACCCAAGGAACAAGCAATGATGCAGGCGTTATTTTCTTAAGTAATGATAATGCAACCTCATATTATTGTTTCTATGTACTAAATGGTCGTACACATCTCAAAAAAGTTGTTAATAATGTTTCTAGCGAATTGGTAATAGGCCAATTCTTATCTGCTGGATATGGTACAAGCATTGAGACAGACATGAAAATTATTATTAATGACAAGGATATTTATTGTTATTTAAGAGGCATTTTATATGCTCATTATCATGATGATAATATTCTCACCGGCAATAGATATGGTTTATATTCTAAGCTACCATTTGCGTGCTTTAATAATATTAAATTAAATATAGATAAAAAGGATCATCAAACCAATAAAACTTTAATTATTGGCCATTCTTACATGGAATTATGGACAAATTACGCTAACGACTTGCAAAAATTTGAAGACATATACAACATTGGAATTGGTGGTAGTAATTCTTATCATTGGATTGAAATGGAAGAAAATATTGTTGAATATCAACCAGAGACATTAATTTTTATGATTGGTATTAATGATTTTCCAGGTCAGATATCACCTAGCACAATTGCAAACAATGTAAGACAGACGATTACTTATTTGAAATCTCATATTCCGACTTTGCAAAATGTTATTTTAGTGTCGATTAATAGAACTGTTACTCACGAAGTATATAAAGATTTAATTGCTGAAACAAACATAAAATATCGTCAAATTGCTAATGATTTTGATTATGTGAAGCTTGCGGATGTTGATAACGCTTTCTTGAAAGATGGTAACCCAGATCCGTCCTGCTTTATTGATGGATTACATCCAACTGCAAGTGCTTATTTAACTATTAGAGATGCGATATATCTAGCAGCGGGGAAGAAATAATATGAAGAAGAAACTACCTATCATCATTTCATTGATTGCTGTGATTGGATTATCTTCAATTGCACCTTTATATTATTCAATACGCAATTTAAATACTTCAGCTGAAAATCTAAACTTACAAAAACAATGTGTAATAAATTATGATTCAAATGGTGGAAACAATATAAACAAACAAATATATGTTGTTGGTGATGTTTTAACTTTGCCTACTCCAACAAAAAGTGGATTTACTTTTGCGGGTTGGTATTTTGATAACAATACTTTTGAAAGACGTTGTAATAACTATGAGGACATTTTTGAAAGCACAACTTTATTTGCGAAATGGGTCGTTAAACCAATAAAAATTTATTTTGATACATTCTATGAAAATGAATTTGAACCCATTATTAAAGAATGTGGTGAGACTTTTCATCTTTCTGAAGCTCCTAAAGCGAGAAGAAAAGAAGTTGGCAGATTACAATATCCATTTAAAATGTGGAAAAATGTAACTGAAACCCAATTAACGGAAGATTTTGTTGTAAAAGATCAATATTATGCTTTCCACGCTTTCTATGGTTCGCCTGAAATGGATGACAAATATGTTGTTTACGAAAATAAATTCGATAATGATTGTGGCTATATTGACTCTCGCTATTCATGGCATAAAGTTTTAGATTGGACAACATATGACTATCTTAAATATGATGGTTCAACAATTCCAACATATGTTAACGCTAATATAGCTGCCACAAGAGAAACAAGAGTCAGTGATAATGAACTAATACTTGAAGCAACTACAAATGGCTATCATTTTGTTGATACAGGTGTTTATTTGCCTGAAGTTGCATATAGAAACGGTAATCAATATTGCATATCTTTAGATGTTAAAGTAACTAAAAAGATAACAAGCCAAGATGCTAATAGCAAAATCTTTGATTCTGGATTTGGAATAGCAACTCGAATTAATGACTCGAATAAGGCGTATGTTGCAACAATGTATGATCCTAATGCTTCATGTTTGAGAGTTGGTGCCCTTGATAAAAATAAAGATTATTCGAGAGAAGATATTAATTCATATTGCTACTATAATTTACCTACTGGGACAAATGTTTCTTCATATCACAATGTAAAAGTTGTTGTTCAAGGGGTTTCCAATAACACAACTATGACAGCATATTTTGACAATAATTTAGCGTTTACCTATTCAGATACTACTTGTGATAAAACTTGGTTCAAAGATTCTGCAACAGGCTCAAAAATCGCTTTATTTGCTAATTCATGCAATGTTTCAATAAAGAACGTAAAAGTTACAAATCCTAACCAAACAGATACTTATTATGAATCTGATTTTAGTATTCCAGGCACTAATTTTGCTGATGGATGGTTACAAGATACCAATTCTACTGGAAGCAACAATGGTGAATATTTTATAGAAAACGGAAGTTTTTATATTAATGATGCATATAAAATGACCCAATATCATCATCAAGCCATTTTTGCTCCTATTCAAACTAAACTTAAAGATTATACTATTGGTTTTGATTTGACATTTAATGAATTATCTGGAGAAGAGTATAATGATCCAACAAACTCAAAAGACAGCAAATATTTAAGTGTTTTGATGAGATGTGGAGATCCAAATACCTATGATTATGGTGCTTTAACTTTTAGACAGAGCGGCAATTTATTAACATACCATCATACAGGTCCAGCTTTTTCAACGTGGAATTCCGTATTACATACATATAGAAGCAAATCTGATGCAAACATGATGAAGATTGGGCAGACATATAAAATTTTAATTATTTTAGAAAACGATGTTTTGACTGTGTTTATTGATGACGTTGAAATTGGCACGTTTGATCATCAAAGTTCCAATATGTTCACATATGAAGAGGGAAGAATTGGCTTTTTAGCCTCTTCCATTAATCTAAAACTTGATAATTTAAGAGTGACATCACTTATGGAGGAAATTTAATAATGAAACATAAATTATTTTTGTTAGTGTTTCTAGCATTTATTCCTTCGTTTGTTTTTCCTCTTGAAAAGCATTTAAAGGTAAATGCTAATGAAGGCTATAATTTAGCGCAAGAACGAACCATTGAAAATGAACACTATTGTTATACTCTTTCAAAACCATTAGATAAGTCTCCAGATACATTCGAAGCGTGGATTAAAATACCATCTGAATTGAAAGATAGTGACTACGGTGGAATCATTATGGGTAATTACTATTCAAGCTCAGGTTACAGCCACTCTACAAACTGGGAAATTACTAAAAATGGTAAGTTCAGATTATATTGGAATCAATTAGATAGAAGCGCAAATGCAGAAGTCGATTACACATTTAATAATTATGATTTTAGAAATGACCAATGGACTCATGTTGCAGTCATTAGAAATCCAAAAGAAGGTTCCTTTTCATATTATATTAATGGAAATTTGAATGAAAAAATTTATCGAGCATCTTCTGATGCAATTTGCAAAATGAAACCAAATATTGGTATTGATTCTTTGGGGTGGTTAAAAAATACAAATGGTAACGATTTCCTAAAAACTCCATTTAAAGGTGAAATTCGTCAGATTGCTATTTATAACAAAGCTATAAGTGAAAGAAAAATTAATGAGGATATGAATTCTGAATTCATATGCCCAGATTTTAATAATGATTTAATTGGATCATGGACTTTTGATGATTGGTCTCGCGATTGCGTTAGTGACTATTCTTCTTATAGTAATGATGCTTATATCGCCAACTTTGAAAAATATATTGATTATGAAGAGACAGAACTTTATGACTATACAATAATTGGGGTTCCCGATATTCAAATCACTGTTCATTATTATCCCGAAACAATGGATTTAGACTTTGATTGGATTGCAAATTCTTTGAAGACAAAAAATACAAAATATGTGACTTTTGTCGGCGATTTATGTGATAACGCTACGGTTGAATCACAATGGGATGTTGTTACAAGAGGCTTTAAAAAACTCGACAATACTGGTGTAAATTATGGCTTTGTTCCTGGTAATCATGACTACGATGATGGTGGAGGCCGTTCCTCATCTTTAAACCTATTTAATTCCCATTTACCATATTCCTATTATTCACAAAAAGAATATTTTGGTGGTTCGGCTGCACCTAATAGGATTGATAATTATTATAATCTCGTCCAAATTGATGGCATTGATTATTGCTTTATCAATCTAGAATTCGGTCCAAGAGATTGTATTTTAGAGTGGGCTAATAGAGTTTGTGAAATGTATCCAAATCATAGAATAGTTGTTACTACTCACCATTATTTAGAGCCAGCTGGTACAGTTAATGATTCTTCTGATTATTATGCAGCTTCTAGATACAAGAGTGACGTCAATGATGGAGATCAAGTATTTAAGAAATTTATTTCCAAACATTCGAATATGTTTATGGTATTTTCAGGTCACACATCTTATGACGATATTGTTTATAGACGTGATATCGGCATTCACGGTAACTATATTCACAATATATTAATTGATGCTCAAGGATCTTTAATAGCAACGCCATATTCATTCTGTGATGTATTATCATTATTCAAAATTAATGAGGCGGAGAAAAAAGCATACGTTTATTGGTATTCTCCATTACACGATAAGTATCTAAATATTCAAAATCAATTTGAGTTTTCTTTTGCTGATGAAAATAATCCAGCTATTGGCTTAGCGGAAAGAAATTTTGTTATAAATGTAAGTTATTTAGCGGAAGATTTTGATTTTGTTAATGAATATAGATATAAGGAGGAAAATGATTAATATGAAACATAAACTTCAATCTGTTTTAGTGGTTACCTCATTATTATCATTAACTCTCTTAACTATACCAATGCAGAAAATATTTACATCTGCGCACTCCACTTATATACCTGAATTTACCGTTTATGGTTATACTCAAAATGTTATTGATGGTTTTGTTGATGATGTAGATGTGTATCTTGATGGAGAAGTTGTTGCATCAAGCGATAGTAATGGTTTATTTAAATTTAAAGCTACCAATTCTGATTCATTCAAGGAAGTTAGCTTTGTTAAAGATGGTTACGAAATAACTAATATTGTACTCCCTTCATTGTGTGACAATTGTGATTTAGATACAGTTTCAATTGATTACCCATATTGCTTTTTTGGAAAAACAAAATATAAATCCTCACTCATTTATAATAATTGGAGCGGTTATTCAACTCGAGGAGTTAATAGCATTAATTTTAAATTTTCTTCACCGTATAATAATTTTGTAGATTCGGCTAGTCAGATTAACTTATTTGTTGATACTGGCGATGTAACTTCTAATTTCTCAAAAGGTGATTATGAATTCAAAATTGACGGCAAAAGTAACCTATTTGTATATGATTTTGGAAAAGAGGAAGCCGAAACCGATTTAGATATTTTTGATTTAAGATTAGAAGTTGTAGATGGAAAAACAGATGTCTATTTGTCAGTTCCTTATTCTTATTTAAATATTAATTCTGATGCAATTATTGGTGTTAATTTTGTCGATAATTTAGTAAGCAAAAACATCATTGCAGATTTTGTTTTTGATGGCGAAATAATAACGAGTTCTGACACAGCTAATTATGTAAGAATAAATAAATATTCCACTCCATTTTGTGCACCAAATAATTCTTACGATCCTTTATGGATAAGCAAACAATTAAAAGCAGAATTAATTGAAGATAAACCTATTGCATTTGCGATAAAAGATAAATCAACAAATTCAAATGCTGACAACATATACGCAAAGGTAATATATAAAGAAGACTCTATTGTATTTAATATGATAGGTTTTGGATATTTTGAAAGCGATGAATACATAAAATGTGTGATACATTCTTCTCCAAATGTTTTTTATGGTTGGGGCCTTGATAGAAGTGACATTATTATTTTATTTGATAAAGAAAATGTGCGTTTGTATAACAATTGTTCAGATTACTTTGCTACTGAAAATACAGCCACATCCCCTTATCATACAGAGAAACTTACTTACCACGATTATATAAACTATTTCACTATTGATGTTGAATTAGATTTGTCTTTATTTACCAATATTCTAAATAATAAACAAGGTTTTAGATATGCTTTTGCAGAATTTGGTGATGTAAACAATAACAAAACGATATACGCACCAACTAATGTACTTGAATATATGTTTGTTAATAATACCGCCTCTGGAGATATTGCTGGAATGAATTCATATATTGCAATGAAATCTGATTTAGACGTCATTACAATTGATAAAGAAGATAAGAAGGCTCTTACAAAAGATCTTAAAATTTCATTTGGTGATCCTAACGATACATTTATAGAAGAAAACGATGATATGTATTTAGATTTTAAACGTACTAATAATGGAATTGATATTAATATCATTGGATTTGGTACTTTCCAAATTTACGAAACCATTAAAGCAGTTTTACACACTAATTCTAATAACGGTACTGGTTGGGCAATACAAAAAGAAGATACTTCTATAATGTTTAATAGAGAAAAATGTGTTATTAAAACAAATATTAATGATTTCTGGCAATTAAATTTAATTAATAGTCCAGGAACAAAAGAATCTACTAACAAGCCTATATTTATTCAATATGATAATTATTTTACGTTATCAGTTTCTTTAAATTATGAAGAACTCAAAAACGTTAGTCCTTCATCCACCTTATCAGTTTTATTTCTTGAAATGGACTTTATTGGTAATGTTTATAATGGTGGAACTTATCTAAATGAAATGAGACATAACGGCAATCCTTGCGGCGATCCAGCAATGCAAGCTAGCTATATACCAATTGATATTTGTAAATAAACTCAAAAAATAATATCAGTAAGTTCTATTTTTCTTTGGAATAGTGTTGAAATATCTTTTGTACATTTTTTCAAAATGAGACGAATCATAATAACCAACTTGCGATGATATCTCATTTATAGATAAATCTGTTTCTTGAAGAAGCTTATTCGCGATTTTCATACGATAATCATTTAGGAAGTCGTTAGGAGTTAAACCTGTAACCCTTTTAAATTCTTTAAATAACAAAGTACGAGACATACACGCTATTTTGCAAAGCTCATTTATATCTATCTTTTTGTTATAATTAGTATGGAAATAAGCCATGCAACTATAAATTTTATTGTTTTGTTCAATATTAGGGCCGAATATAGTCCCTTTATTTTCGTATAGTTCACAGAGCTTTATAATTAACTCTAGTCCACATAAATAAGATCTAACGTATTCAATATTTTGTACTTGATATGATTCTTCCAAATTTAATGAATCAGTTAATTTTTTAATTAATGATTCTAATTCATTAAATGATAGTTGGTTACTACATTCTATTTTAATAGGATATCTTTCAACATTGTTTCTATTAGTGTCAAATAAAATTTGGTATGAGGAAGCTAGGCTCAAATCATTTGAATATCTAGTAAAGAATGATTCTTGAAATAAAGCGTGCCAGACATTCAAATGGTCATAACTATAATATCCATGAAGAGCATTTGGAGGAATTATGAATACATCCCCTCTTTTTACTATTTTTGAACCTAATTTACTATAATGGACACCTGTTCCACTTACTACTACGTTTATTTCATAAAATTCGTGTTTATGCATATCCATACTATAGTTTTGATGTAAGAACGCAAAACATAGTTTTTTTGTCGGTCTATCGGCAAAACAATCATTATATTCCCATAATATTTTTTCGGATAATGGAAGTTTTTTTGGATATTTAAAGGCATCAATCATTGTGTACTATTTTACAATATATATGTTTGCCTTTACAATGAAAAGCTTGGAAATTATCATTATAATTTAATTATAAATTTAGATGTTAGTCGTAAGGAGAATGTATGAAAAAGATTTTTTTACCATTAATGTTAGTTTCACTATTCTTGGTGGGCTGTAATAATAATCCAACAAATCCTCCTGTTCCTCCAAAACCAGATCCAGGCATTCCTGTATTTTCTAAAGATTCATATTCGTATGATAAAAACGCAGCTAATGATTTAGAGATGCCGGTCGAACTTAATGGAGTAAATATATACGCCTGTTACTTCGAAGATTATTTATTATCTGCAAAACAAGCTAAATATGAAAGTGATAAAAAAGTTTTAGCTATTAAAGAATCATATATGTCAACTGTTGATAAAGGTAATTACACATTAACTGTTTATTATGACGAAGAAGTTAAACCATCTGTATTAAATATTGAGGTTATGAATTCTGTTAAAACAAGATTTGACACTGCTACAAAGAAATATACATTTGGTAAAACTGGTGATCTTAAATACGATTGCGATTTCTCAATTGCGACTATTACATCTTTAACTAAAGGCGGAATAACAATTCCTTCTACTTATTATTCATATGCTGATAATACATTTACTTTATCAAGTGAGGTCTTAGATCATTGCTATGGCACTAGTGAATTTGTATTAACATTATCAAACCATGATGTTTATAAATTTAATGTCAGCTCTGATATTTTATTCTTCACCGATTACGATTTAACTACTATACATAGTGACGTTGTTTCAATATATGGAGCGAACCCTCTTTACCAATATGCCACAACTGAATCTGTTCAAATCGTAAACGCAGAAAGTTACGGAATGGTTGGCAATGCATTAAAATATGTACCAAACAATGTAGAAGTTGAACTTGATTGCAATTCAATAATGACATTAGGTGACGCTTTAACCACTATGAGCTGGTATAAAGTTGGTTATGTTAGAGACAAAATATATTCTATTAGTTTTGACTATGAAACTATTGGAAGTTCTAATGTGACTGGACAAACTTTCTGCTTCGCTACTATTACTGATTGGGGCGCTCCATTTACATATCAAGAGCCATTATTGATGGGACCAGAAAATGATAATAAAGTGCATCATTTCTCGGTTATTTTAACTGGAAATCAAATTCAATCAGGTACATTTATTTATGCTAAATGGCTCCGTGGTAGTGGCTATTTATTGCTTGACAATTTCCGAGTTTCTGAAGTTACAGATTGTTTAGAAATTATAAATCTTCCTGACTATAAGAAAGATAGCGGAGATTATGTAGGAACTATAAATGCTCATGGATGGAAATATGATTTACTTTTAGATGGCAATGAAGTTACTGAAGCCACATTAAAAGATGATAGTTTCACCATTCCAAGTTCTGTTATGAATAATTTATCTGTTGGAGTGCATGAATTAGTATTTGCCACCTCAATTGGAGATGTTAAAGCAACGTTAACAGTCACAATTAATGGAACTGCAATATTGACTGAAACATCTAAAACAGTTACTGGAAAAGAAAGTTCTGTAAAATTATCAGGAACATTTGATAATGCTTATATAACAAAAGTTACTAAATATGGATCTAATCAATATGATGTTTCAAATAAAGACGGTCAAGAAGTTAGTAAAAATGACTTTTCATTTGAAAATGATGGTTTAGTCATTCAAAATAACGCCTTAATCACATTATATGGAACAACCACTTTTAAAATTGATACCAATATTGGAAATCAATTAACATTTACAATTACTAACACAACAAATATTTTCTATGATGACTTCAACACAACTAATGTGTGGCCATGGGATGCTTGCGGTTCTTCGTTAAATTACACAATTACTCAAGACACCAAAATGTCTAGTTTAGGTATGGTCGATGGACATAATGTTTTGGTTTACGAACCATATAACGCTGAACAAGATCACGCTAAAAATCCATCTGTTTGCCAAAACGGAATATTCACAATGAAAAGAGATGGTTCTAATCCAGTTGCCTGGGAACCATTCAACTTTGAAATGGATAAAACATATAGATTCACTTTAAATTACAAAATTGAAGGTGATAACGACAAAACTTCCTTTATCTTCTATCGTTGGTTAACTAATGGTGCAGAAGATAAATCAAACGAATTATCTCCAGATTTAACAACATGGACATTTGAATGCAAAGGTGGAGATTTTATTGGATTCCATTTCTGCGCAATGCGTTCTTCTCAGACTGATTTAATTGGATATAAAGTTACAATTTCTTCGTTTGTAGTGGAGGCCGTTAGATGAAATTTATAATATTGCCTTTACTTATATCGTTTTTATCTGGAGGTTTTCTGATGAAAACTAACCCTTCTAATGCTTCAGTTGATAAATTAATTGATGGTGGAACAATATCTTTTGATTTTGATAACGTAGATGACTTAAGCCGTTTTGATACATACACTTCATATAATGCTCTACCACGTTTTTATGATCATTCAATGTTCTCTTATATTTATGCAGAAAATAAATTGATTTTAAGGGATGTTAAATTAACGGAATATTTAATTGAAGCCGACTTTGCACCAATTATTTATAAAGGTCATATTGATACAGGTTTTTATTTACAAGCCGATTCTCCAAGCTCTGAAGTTGATCATATTAATGCTTGGCAGGTTTGTATTAAACATGATGAGAATACACCAAACTGGGATTTACGTTTATATAAATTTAGTGGTGGCAGCTGGAAAGGACAATACATAGAAGCTTCTGACCTTCCATTTTGGAACGCTGAATGGATTCATTTAAGCTGTTTAGTTAAAAATGGCATTGTTACAACATATATTAATAATGATTATGATAATCCTTTATTTTCTTATAATATTGGAGACAAAGCTGGATTAGTGGGCATTCGTGCATTTAAATGTCCTTCAAAAGTTAGAAATATAACAATTACATCCCCATCTTTTAAGATAGATAATACTGCACTAACTAATTTAATAAATACTGCAGATACATACAATAAAGATAAATATACACCTAAATCATGGGAAGATTTCCAAACGGTTTTAAATTTTGCTAGAGAAGTTAAAGCTTATGGTAAAAATCAAATAATTATTAACGAAACATATAAACAATTAAATGATGCTATTAATCAATTGATAGAGATAAAAACTTTTGATGAATTACAACAGTTAATTAGGGAAGCTGAGAAAATAACTGATGAATCGAAATATACAAAAAATTCTTATATTTCCCTGCAAAAGTGCCTTGAAATTGCTAAAACTTATACAGACTCAAGTTCTGTTGATGATATTTCTTATAGCTATATGATGCTCTCTTATAGATTAAAAGAGCTCATTCAATATGGGGTGAAATAATATGAAAAAAACATTGTTATTTTTATTCCTGTTTTCTTTAATTGGAACAACCGCAATTGGAGGAGTTTCGACTATAAAAGAAAATAAATCTGTTATGGCAATAAATGAAGGAGAAACAAGCATGAAAAATGGTGAATCTAGAAAAGAATTTGATTCATATATTAATAACTTAGAGAATTTCCCATGTTCATTTATGTGCGGAAATGTTGGATATCGTGGGTTTAAACAAAAATATTTTACCGTTATTGAACACAAAATAAATTATTTAAGTCCAAAAGAACAACACATCATAAGAATGACTATGAAAAATGGATTAGTTATTACTTTAGATACTTCATATTATGAAGGTTATGATGCCTTTGACTGGACTATTTGGATTAAAAATAGTGCTAGTGAAAACTCACCAATAATCAAAAATTTCAATGCTGCTGATTATTTATTGAAGGGAAATAATGCCTTTATCCGTGGAATATTAGGAGATCATGAAAAGCAATACGCCGAGTATGATTTTGACTTAACAAAAAAAGATTTTATAGATGAAAACGTTATTGGTAGATCAACTCACGTTACATTCCCATATTATGATTTAGCAAATGATGATGGTGGTGCAATGATAGCGATAGGCTGGCCAGGTACATATCGTGCAAAATTTTTATATGACAAAGATAGTCAAACAACAAATTTTGTTGGACAAGGTTGCTTAGATTTTGCCTCATATTTAAAACCAGGTGAACAAATAATGTCTCCCCTTATCGGGATTGTTAGATATTACGAACAAAATGAATACACTGCAATTAATGCTTGGAGAAGATGGTATGTGGATTGCAATGCCCCAACAAATAGTGATGGTAGCAAGTTTACTTCTATTCAAGGTGTATTCTTAAAAAGAGACATTAAAGAAGGAGCCACTAATGATGCTGATTCTGAAACATATGAAACATGGAGGGATTCCTATAATCAAGTTATAAATCACAATATGGATTTTGATTTCAGATTAATTGATGCTGGATGGTATGTATCCCCTAATGGCGAATCCACAACAACAGATTGGTGGGGACATGTAGGAACATGGGCTGTTGACAGAAAGAAATGGCCCGCTAATACATTTAAAGATACCATCAACTTCTCTTTAGAAAGAGGTAAATTTACTCAATTATGGTTTGAAACAGAAAGAGTGACACATCTTGATGATTTAGTTAGAAATTATGGTTTTGATCGTCGATGGGCAATTGCAGAACACGGTAATAATGAACTTAATTTCGTTAATTTAGCATTAGAAGATGCTTATCAATGGATTAAAAACAGAGTTGTTAACATGATTATCGATAACAAAATTGGATTATATCGAGAAGATTTTAATGGTGAACCGGCTGCTTCATGGGCAGTTTATGATGCCTTTACTGGTCCAAATAGAAAAGGCATGACTGAAAATTTATATACTCAAAATCACTTTAGATTATGGCAAGAAGTTATAAATGCCCAATTAAGTGTTGGAGGATGTAATTATATTGATGATTGTGCATCGGGTGGTGGACGTAACGATTTACTTTCCTTGCGTTATAGTTTTCCATTCAACAGAAGTGATGCTGATTGGGCGATGGTTCATCCCCATAGTATGCCATTACGTTTAGCATTTTCTCACGCGACATTTAGATGGCTTCCATTAGCGGGTGTTTATGTTAATGAAATGTCCGATGGAAAAGTTGGTATGTATAACATGCGAGCTTCATATGCGCCAATTATGACATATGCTTTACAATTTTCTAAAAATAAGAATTTAGACTGGGATGTTGTAAAACGTGGTCAAGCAGAATGGGCCATGATCAATAAATATTTGTCTAAAGATTATTACCCATTAACTCCATATCACAATGTTAGTGATGACAAAACTTGGGATGTATTCCAATTTATGGACCCAACATCTGGTGAGGGAATTATTCAAGCTTTCAGAAAAGAAAAAAATAAAGACAGAACGCAAACTGTGTATGTTCAAGGAATTGATGATGATGCTTATTATTCCTTAACAGATACAGATGGAAATAATACATTAGCGAGAGTACGCGGTAAAGCATTAAAACAAGGATATTCTATTATTCTTGATAATCCTGCTTCTGCTGCAGTTATCTTAATAAAAAAATTAAGTTAGAAAGGAGTTATTTATAGAAATTTACCGAACAACAATTTACAAAATATTTCATAAGAAGAAGGAGGTTCAATATGAACAAAAATAAATTTATGAAATTACTTATAACCTCATTATTCGTTGGAGGATTAGCGTTTTCTGGAGCTTTATTAGCTGAATCTAAAGTTGCTCCAGTTATACAGAGTAATGCTGAAAATGAGGTTATAGAAGAAGAATTAGACCTTACAACTGTTCCGTTTAGTAATACTCCAGTTGCTGGTTGGGCAAGTGTCAACATCAATAAAGCATGTGATGGTGGTCCCTTAATTGTTAATGGCAAAACATATAATAAAGGTATCGGAACGCATCCATTTAATGATCCAGCTTCCACTGATGGTGATATTGAATATGATATTTCTGCTTTATCACTTGCATATGAATATTTTGAGGCAAAAGTTGCAATTTTGGATGCAGGAAGCAATATGCTTAAATTCTCTGTTTTAGTTGATGGAACGGAAAGAGATTTTGTATTTTTTAGATCAAATGCTGGTGCCACTTATAATGATGGCGAGCCAATGATTATACGTTGCCGTATTGCTGGTGGTTCTAAACTTACATTACGTGTTCAAGCAACTGAATGGGGCTACGCTAATGGTACATGTGCATTCCTAGAGCCACGTTTATATAACTTATTAGGTGATCAGATTAATGCATCAGAAATGTTTGAACGTTTAACTGGTTCTAATGGATCAGGGTTTAGCTTCATTACTGGCTCAAATCAAACACAATATTTATACCCGATGTTAGATAAAAATGTTGAAGCACAACCATTCAGCCAATACGCTCCATATGGTATGCCGTGTATGTCAAAAACAGGCTTTGGCGTACACCTTAAAAACGCTACTTATGATCAATATTTAGCGGACAAAACAAATAATAATTTATTTGTTTCTTTTAAATTCAACATTGAAGACAAAAATATTCGTTTATTCAACACATTGATTGGACTTCATAGTGGATGCGCTGGAGCACATGTTGAAGGATATGTAGATGGATTATGTGTTTATACAAGTGGAAAAATTTTAGAGACAGATCCAGGCTTTATCGTTAATATAGATATCCCAGCTGATTCTGCTGAATTTGAATTAAGAGTTATTGCAGATAATGGATTTGGCAATGGATCAACATTTATTGCAAATGCTCAATTTTTTAGAGAGACAACAAAGTTATATGGTTTATTTGGATATGATTCTGTAATCCCAGATTATACATTTGGAGCTGCTCGTGGCACTGCTTGGATGGGCAGTGAACTTATGATGCAAGATAGTGAAGGCTCTAGTGTTCACGCTGTTAACGGATTATTTATCCATCAAGATTTTACATATGAATTCCCTGTTTCCGATTTGATTTTTGATAAATTATCAGGAACAATTGCTGCATATTCTCCTGAAACGGGCCATACAAACAGCAACAAATTGGTAGCTACTTTCACATATAGCGATGGCAGAAAATTAGTTGAAGAATCTGACGAATTTAACTATACAACATCAGATATTCCATTTGAATTTTACTTCGAACCAGAAGATTTAGTTTCTATTAAATTAGAATTAACTGGAGTTAAGGCTTGTTCTGCATCTGTCATTAATGATCCAACATTTTCTGTTAGTAATTTAAGAGATGTGTTTGCATCTCTACAAATGAACTCATGGAATGGTTCAGCAACAAGAGACGAAGGCGACTGCACACTTGATTATATCTCTACCAAAGCGTTAGTTAGTGAATTAGATGATGAAGATCTTATCTTGTTTGCTACAAGTGATAATACATTCGTTGCATCAGCAAGAGCACGTTATGAAGCTTGGGCTGTTGCAAATAATGATCCAACACCATATGGTGATAGAATTTCATTCAATCAAAGTTCTTATAATTTTTTAGCATTAACAAGTAATACAGAAAGTGCACTAATCACTATTATCATCTTATCTTTTATGTCTGTAGGATTAATTGCAAGCCTCAGCATTATTTTAAAGAAAAAGAAAAAATAGTAGCCAGGTAAGAAGATATTATAATTGGCGCCATAAACTTGGCGCCTTTTTTGATGAATAAATGTATATACAAAATCTGAGAAAAATATTAAAATGTAGTGCAAAACTTAGATATTTTTGTAATTTTTTTACATAATGTGCTTAATATTTCTAATGAATTTTTAATGGAGGATTGAGATTTTTACTTAGGAAATATTAAATGACTGTAAGATAGCGTTTCATTAAGGTAGGTGGAAGAGATTCCATCTGCTTTTTGCTTCTAGATAATTTTAGCATCATATCCATCGCATATTCTATCGAAGAATTTTTTCATCTCATAAGTCATTCCGTCTGTGTTAATTACATTACGATATATATCTTCAAATGTTACTGTTGTTTCTAAATCATAAGGCATATCGTAATAATCGTCTTTAAATCCAATTTTTACTATATTTTTATTTTGTTTCGCTTCTATTATCTTTGATAACTTCTCTATTGTCTTAAGTTTCCAAACATTAGGAACTTTATCAAATCTAGTTGCATAATAATGTGAATTCATACATTCTTGTGAACATCCCTCGTAATTAGGATCTAAATAACATCGGAGGCATTCTGGATTTGTTTTTAATAGTTTAAGAAGTTTTTTAGATTCTGGATTTATATCATCTTTGAGATAAGAAATAATATCTTTTTGGAAATCTTTATCATTTAATTCTTTCTCGTTAGCGATTATTCCTGTTTGTTGCTTCAATGTATGTTCGACATGGAATTTATCTGGAACATATATTGCTTTGCAAACATATATCTTTTCTGGAGAAGATTGTATATAAGTTGCTAAATCTCCGGAGACATATATTTCTTCACCTGTTAAGACTTTGTATTTCTTTTCTAAAATGTTATTGATTCTTCTAAAGAAAGTATTGATTTTACTTCCAGATATGATGGTTCTATTCTGTAATATTCTTTTCTCCCCTTTAACTTTGACTCCTTTAAAGATTGTTGCAGTTAATAAACGTTTTTGATTTTTCTCACCTTTTATATGAACATATTTTTCATCAATTTGAAGGTGTATTTTAGCATCATTTTTAATTATTTTATAGTTATCTACTATGTAGAATTCCGTTTGTTTTATTAATCGACATACAGTGGCTTTAGAAGCCGGTAAACCATCTTCACATCCATATCTACCAGCCTTTTCATAGCTCATCTCACTTGCGGCTTCTATGATTTTTAGCTTTACAGAATCCATATAACGGTTTCTTTTGGGAATCGATAAAAATGCATCAAGAAGGTACCGATATTTATTTTCGTAGGTATCGTAATAATACCTTCTTTTAAATCTAAGCATTCCTATTGAGGTTTGTATTACTCGTTCCTTAAATTTAATTACCTTTAGATGCGATTGTCTGTTTTCATATAAAAATTGATCTAAGTTTTCCAGAAACAAAGCTATATTATTTAGACCAGATAATTTGATATCTTTTATAAAATAATTAACTATTTCTTCAAAAGAAGTTGTGTTGGTAGGTATAATGTCCATGGGAGTTCTCCTTATTTCTTAAGCAAAAATAATTATAGAACTCCTTTTTATATTTCACGACCTACCTTTGTGAAACGTAATCTGACTGTAATTCATATCTATTCTTTTAAGAATAATTTATGTAAAATAATTTAATGCAAAACTCTTTAAAAGGAGAGAAATTTATGAAGTACGATGTTGCCATTGTTGGCGCTGGTCCATGCGGCTATATGTGCGCCTATGAACTCACGAAAAATAATCCACAGTTAAAAGTAATTTTGATTGATAAAGGATTACCAATTGAAAAAAGAAGGTGTCCTGTTTTACTACATAAATTAGAAAAATGTCCTAATGGAGGAAAATTAAAAGAATGCTTTCCTGCATGCTCTATTACTAATGGTTTTGGTGGAGCAGGTGCATATTCAGATGGAAAGTTTAATATCACTTCAGAATTTGGTGGATGGCTCACAACTTATTTAAGTGAGCAAGAAGTTTTAGACCTTATCAGATATGTTGATGAAATTAATCTTCAATATGGAGCGACAAAAGTATTAACAAATCCAGAAACAAAAGAAGTATTAGATATTGAGAAACGTGCAATGTCTGTAGGACTTAAATTATTAAGAAGCAAAGTTCGCCATTTAGGCACTGAAGAAAACTTAAAAATATTGAAAAGAATAAGCGACGATTTATTAAAGAAAATAGAAATCAAATTCTGCACCAAAGTCGATGATTTAGTAGTGGAAGATAATGTTGTTAAAGGCATTAAACTCTCAAATGGCAGTATTATTGAAGCTAATAATGTTGTTTTAGCTGTTGGGCGTGAAGGTAGCAATTGGCTAGAAGAAATATTTGATGAATACAACGTTCCAATGAAACAAAATCAAGTTGATATTGGTGTTCGTGTTGAATGTCCTAACTTAGTTATGGATGAAATAAACAAAAATCTTTATGAAGGCAAATTTATTTATAGAACATCAACAGGAAATACAGTTAGAACTTTCTGTTCAAATCCAGGAGGCCATGTAGTCGTTGAAAATTATGGCGGAGTTATTAACGTTAATGGGCATTCATATAGTGATTCCTCATTACATAGTGAAAATACAAACTTTGCTTTATTAGTTACTCATCACTTTGATGAACCATTTAAGAAACCAAACGAATATGCATTAAAAGTTTCTTCCCTTGCAAATCAATTAGCATGTGGATCTGTAATTGTTCAAAGATTTGGTGATCTCCTTAAAGGAAGAAGAACTAATTACGATAGATTAAGAGAAGGTTTTGTTAAACCAACATTAAAAGAGGCTGTGCCTGGTGACTTATCATTATGTTTACCCCAAAAAACCATGCAATCTATTATTGAAATGATTCAAGTTTTAGATAATATCACTCCTGGTATAGCAACTGAACATACATTGCTTTATGGTGTTGAAGCAAAATATTATTCTTCTCACCCAGATATTAAAAATACATTTGAAACATCTGCAATCTCACATTTATATGTCGGTGGAGATGGAGCTGGCTTAACACGAGGATTAGCGCAAGCTTCTGCATGTGGAGTTCATATTGCTAGAAGTATTAACAAGGAGTATGAAAAATGAGAACTGTTGGTGTAACTGCTAGAGGCATACGGTTGCCAATTGTTAAACAAGGCGATAATCTAGCTGATATTACTGTTGATTCGCTTATTAAAGCTAGAGAGAATGAAAATTTTTCTTTTAATGATAAAGATGTTGTTGCAATTACAGAGTCTATTGTTGCAAGAGCTCAAGGCAATTATGCAACAATTAACGACATCGCAACAGATGTTAGAATTAAAACAGGTGGAAACGAAATAGGGCTTATATTTCCTATTCTTTCAAGAAATCGTTTCTCTATATTATTAAAAGGTATAGCGATGGGTGTTAAGAAAATATACTTGATGCTCTCTTATCCCCGTGATGAAGTTGGTAATGCTTTATTAACTGATGATCAAATTATCGCTAGTGGAGTTAATCCATATTCTGATGTTTTAGATTTAAAAACATATAGAGAAAAATTTGGATATAGAGTCCATGAATTTACAGGCGTTGATTATATTGATTACTACATTAAATTAGTACAATCTGTTGGATGCGAAATTGAAGTACTTTTTGCTAACCATGCAGATGCCATTTTGTTGTATTGCAAAAAAGTAATTACCTGTGATATTCATACAAGAAAATATTCTAAAGCCTTACTAAAAAATAGAGGCGCTGAACTTGTCTTAGGATTAGATGAAATTTTAAATAATCCGATAAATAATTCGGGATTTAACGGAGATTTTGGACTTTTAGGTTCAAATAAATCCACTGAAGATGTTGTTAAACTCTTCCCCAGAGATTCACAAAATTTGGTTGAAGAAATACAAAATAAAATGTTTAAACTTACCGGAAAAAAGATTGAAGTGATGGTTTATGGTGATGGTGCATTTAAAGATCCACAAGGTAAGATTTGGGAATTAGCAGATCCTGTTGTTTCACCATTCCATACACCCGGACTTAAAGGAACGCCAAATGAGTTAAAACTAAAATATTTAGCTGATAACGATTTTAAAAATTTGAAAGGTAGCGCTCTAGAAGAAGCAATAAAAAATAACATCACAAATAAAAGTTCAAACCTTGTTGGTCAAATGGCATCTCAAGGAACAACTCCTAGACAAATAACTGACTTGCTCGGTTCATTATGTGATTTAGTAAGTGGCAGTGGAGACAAAGGAACCCCTGTTGTTTTAGTCCAAGGATATTTTGACAATTATGCAAACGAATAAATCAGATTTCTTAGTAGTAATTAAAAACAAAAACAAACAAAGATTACTTGCAGCAATTATTTTGATTATCGCATTCATTGGTGGAATATTCATAAATGCATTTGAATGGGCTAATTTTGGTTTTGTTCCAGGATCATTAGGATATTTTGTAATTTCTGTCATATTAGTTGGCGGTTTAGTAATTTCTTTGTTGTTAGATAAACTTAAGGCTATAACCATTATCTTTGGCGCCTTAAAAGTTTTTGATAGTGTTTTGTATTCGCAAATGTTCTTATCAGAGGTTGCAAAAAACAAAACTCATCCAATTGAAATGGGATTTGATATTGTTTTTGGCATTGCGGCTCTCGTTATTTTCTTAGCATTTATTTTTTATTTATTGGAAAATATATTTGAATTTCGTTGGACTAAAAAAGCTGTAAAAGTATCTATATTACTTTCAAGTGCACTTATGTTCGTTGGCGCAATTTTGTGCGTTATTTTAGTTAGTCATTTTGGTAGAGATTGGTTTGAAATTTTGATGCCCTTCAACATATTTATTTTATATATTGGATTCTATTTTACAGCCTGTTATATTGACTAATTTTACATTCAAATAAAAAAACACTTATTTTTAAAATAATTTTTTTGATAAAATAAAGATAGTATGAGTGATTTTAAGGTTGGTGAAGTCGTTGTACACTGCCGCGAAGGTGTGTCAAAGATTATTGCCGAAAAAGATATTTCCGGCACTATTTATTTTGTTATAGAACCAGAACAAAGTGGTGGCGATACAATATTTGTCCCAAAAGATAATTCTGTTCCTTTATTGAGAAGAATTATTGATAAAAAAGAGGCTATTACCATCATCAAAGAAATGAAGGAAATTGGTATTGAGTCATTCAACAACACAAAGCAAAGAAGAGATAACTTTCACAAGAGACTCTCCAGCGGTAATCCAAGAGACCTTGCGTTCTTAACCAAACAGCTTCAATTATTTATTGAAAACAATAGAAATGGTGTTGTTATGAAACTTGGACCTAGCGATGTTAATGTATTAGAATCTGCAAGACGAATGTTATATAGAGAATTTGAAATTGCATTTAATGTAGCACCTGAAAAAGTTGAAGGATTAGTAATTAAGTATTCTAAATAATATATTGATAAAAAGACGGGTTTCCCGTTTTTTTATTTTTTTATGCAATATACGCGTGTATTATATATGATAGCGTTATGGAAAAAGAGAATGTAAAAATTATTTCCCAAAACAAAAAAGCACACTTCAATTACTTTTTGAGTGATTTTTTAGAATGTGGAATTGAACTTCTAGGCACAGAAATAAAATCACTAAGAATTAATGGTGCCTCTTTAAGTGATTCATATATAGTTTTTCATAATGGCGAGGCTACAATTTTAAACATGCACATAACACCTTACGATAAAGGTAATTTATTTAATCATGATCCATTAAGAACAAGAAAACTTTTAATGCACAAAAAAGAGATTCGATGGTATGAAAATAAGATAAAGACTGGTGGATATACTGTTGTTCCAACGAAAGTATATTTAAGAAAAGGGAAAGCCAAGATAGAAATTGCGTTAGCAAAAGGTAAAAAAGCTTACGATAAGCGTGAAACTATTAAAGCAAGAGATATTCAGAGGGATATCGAACGTGGAGATTAGCATGATAAAAGAAATAATGTCAGCACACTTACGCAATGATTATCAAAGACAAAATTTTGATTCGTTTTTAAAAAAAGTTGGTTTTGGATATAAACGTCCAACAATTCACATTGCTGGGACAAATGGAAAAGGAAGCACTGCTAAATATATTGCTTCAATTTATAAATCTGCTGGCTATAAAGTTGGCTTATTTTGTTCACCTTATTTAAATGAAATTAATGAAATGATATCCATAAATGATCAAATTATTTCAGATGATGAATTTGTCTCAATATACGAAGAATACGCCAAAATGATAAAGAAATATGATCTTTCTGAATTTGAGGTTGAGACATTTATTTGCTTTGTTTACTTCGAAAGAAATAATGTTGATATTGCGGTCGTAGAATGTGGAATGGGTGGGGAATTAGACGCAACAAATATTTACGATTCAATTCTTTGTATTATCACCAGTGTTTCATTGGAACACACTAATTTCTTAGGCCGCTCTGTTTCTGAGATAACTCAACAGAAATGTGGAATTTTTAGACCGATGGTTCCAGTGTTGATTGGAGATCTCGCGGAAGAATCAAAAACAGTCGTTGTTTCGGAATGCAGACTTAATAAAAGTGAATTATTTGTAGTTGAGAAACCTAACAATGTTTCTAACACTTGGGATGGTTCCATTTTTTCATACTTAAGCTATAAAAATATCAAGATAAAAAGCCCTGCTAATTACTCTGTTTTTGATGCCTGTTTAGCTATTAAAGCTTGCCTTATTTTAGCGTCTCAATTTCCAATAAAAGATGAACATATTTATAATGGTTTATCCAATGTTACAATGCCTTGTCGATTTGATGTTATTTCAAAAAAACCTCTGATAATTATCGATGGTGGACATAATCCAGAAGCAGTTGAAAATTTAGTAAAATCTCTGCAAAACTTGCATAATTTTGCTAAAATTCATACAATTATCGCATGTTTTAAAGACAAGAATATTGAAAATATTTTGAACACAATCGCCGTTGAATCATCATCATTAACTCTTACAACATTTGATCATCCCAGAGCTAGAAAAGAAGAAGATTATTTTCTTTATCTAAATGATTATAAATTTGAAGAAAATCACATTGATCTTATTAATAAAATAATTGCTGAGAATCCTGAAGATATAATTTTAATTACTGGTTCGTTAGCTTTTGCCGCTTTAGTTGAAAGGGAATTTAAAGATGGCATTCTTAAAAAGTAATTTTTTCATAAAGTCATCTTTTTCAATTGTTCAAAAGATTTGTTTGGCTGGCCTATTTATAGCGCTCGCTACTATCTTTCAAAAAGCATTTGTGATTAACATCCCTGTGCTACCATTTTTTAGAATATCATTTGGTGGGCCTGCCATAATTATTATTTCATCAATTTTGTTGGGCCCATGGTTTGGGTTTTTAGTTGGCGCGGCTAGCGATTTACTTGGATATCTTATTTTTGATACAAAAGCATATATGCCGTTCATACAAATTACCGCAATTTATGCTTTATTGGGTTTTGTGTCATATTTTGTTTTCTGCTTGATACGAAAATTCTCAAATAAAAAGTTGTCAGAAATTATTTTGTATGGAGTCTTAGGAGTTTTATTTGTATCAACTACCCTTGTGTTTTCGCTAAACAGTTCGCTTTCTTTAGGGGGGAACGTTTATAGCTTTGAACTCTGGGCTCGAATTTTAATCCCTTCACTTAGTTTTGCTTTATTTGGTTTGTTAATCTTATTTATTAAGTTATTCGATCGACATTTAAATAAGAAAAATGTTGTGCCAGTTTTCAATGTGTATCAAGTTGCAACCGCTTCATTGATCCTTGAGGTAGTGGTAATGATATTATTTGGATCATTGATGAAAGCAACAGCCTTCTCGATGAGCTTATATCCAATCATCCTGCTTTGCCAAATAATTGTTGCTTTTGTAAATGTTCCATTAAATACTGCTTTTATTTCTTATATAATATATATAACTCGAAGGTATTTTAAAAATGTTTAAGACTAGACGAAAAGAAGCATTAGAAGAAGCTAAAAAAGATCCAAATTTTCGACCCGATAAAGATTTGCAGGTTGATGAAAGCAAACTTTCGCCAGAAGAAAAAGGCCATTTTGAAATCCCATTTTCTTCTATCATTGTTTTCAGTGTTTTGTTAGTTTTAATTGTTGCTTGTGTAATCGTAATTTGTACGGTTGGAAAGTAATATGAAGAAGTTAAAAATATTTTTTCTTGGTTTCTTATTATTAGCAATCCCTGCGGGTTTTGCGGGGTTTTCGACACAAAATGCTGTAAAAACTGAAGCTCAAGAAGCAGAAGTTCAGCACCTTGAGACAGCTCAAAAATATGAAGAATATTGGACAGCAAATGTTAGGCCAACACCTGAAAGTTCAATATGCGATGTGGATAAAGATACATACAATTTTCTTTACTATGAATATAACGTGATGGTGAGAGGAGAAAAAGTCCTTTTGGATGAATGGACTGATTTGGCTGGCGAGAAGGTAAAAGCGTCACTAGATTTCTTAACTGCTATGTACTATCCGAAAACAACTCCTTCAAACACTAAAAACGCACTTCCAGAAGACACCACACTTACAATTATTATTTCGATAGCGTTTATTGGTATGACTGCTATTGGTTTATTCTTTGTTCTTAAAAATAAGAACCTTATTGATTAATGGATAAATATCAAACTCTTAAAGATATATTAGACAATTCCAAATTAATTGTCTTTTTTACTGGTGCTGGCATCTCAACGCCAAGCAATATACCCGATTTCAGGAGTAGTAATGGTCTTTACAGTGAAAAATATGGACAATTAAAACCCGAGACGATTATTTCTCATGATTTTTTCATTCAAAACACAGAAGAATTCTATAATTTCTATTTTGATAAAATGGTTTATCCAAAAGCGTTGCCTAATTTAGCTCATAATTTCATTGCGGATCTTGAGAAGAAACAAAATGTATATGTTGTTACACAGAATATCGACGGTCTTCATCAAATGGCGGGCAGTAAAAATGTAATTGAATTACATGGTTCAGTATACAGAAATTATTGTGTGAATTGTCATAAATTTTATTCTTTAAATGATGTTGTAAAATTAGGTGGTTCAATTCCTATTTGCCCAAGTTGCGGCGGAATAGTTAAGCCTGATGTTGTTTTATACGAAGAACAACTAGATGAAGATAATATAAAAAACGCGATAAATGTTATTTCTAATGCTGATACATTAGTTGTTATCGGATCATCTTTAGTTGTTTATCCTGCCGCAAGTTTTATAAGATATTTTCGAGGCAAACATTTAATTTGTGTTAATAGGGATTCAACACAATATGATTCTTTTTGTGAACTCGTTTTTCACGAGAATGTAATAGATGTGGTTAACAAAATAAAGTAATTTTTTAAAAATTAGATTGCAAATAACAATCTTAAATGATAGATTAAAATAACAAAATTAATATAGGAGGTTTGGAGATGAGAGAAAAAGTTCTTTTAATTTGCTCCGAATGCCTATCGAGAAATTACACAACCACCATTAAAAAAGGTGAGGGTAAAAATCTTGAATTGAAAAAATTTTGTAAGCATTGTGGAAAGCAGACTGTCCACAAAATAAGTAAATAGGAGGATCCAATATGGGACTCAAAAGTTTCACTAAAGGCGTTGTTAAAGAAGGCAGACGTGTTCGTTGGCCAAAAAGAGACGTTTTAATTCCAAGCATTATTGTAGTTGTTGTTATTGCAGTATTTGCTGGTTTGCTTCTTTTCGGAGAAGATGTAGCTGGTAGAAGATTATTAGATATTCTTTCTGAAGCTTTTAAACAACATTAATTAAAGGATAATAAAATTTATGGCAGATGATAAAATTATGGCTTTTACCGACTCTAATACAGATGTCGGTGATGAAGCAGCAAGCAAAGAACAAAAATTAGGTGAAAAAGCCTGGTACGTTGTTAATACTTATAGTACACACGAAAGAAAAGTTGCATTCAACTTGCAAAAACGTGTTGAAACTATGGGATTAGAAAATTTGATTTTCCGTATTATTGTTGCGGAGCAAGAAGTTCCAGTTATGGATAGAGAAACAAATCTTCCAACTGGTAAAACCAGAATGAAAAACTTATATCCTGGATATGTATTTGTTGAAATGATTATGACAGACTATGCCTGGTATGTTGTTCGTAATACACCAGGTGTTACTGGATTCGTTGGAAGTAGTGGTAAAGGTACAAAACCATTCCCAGTTCCAAGAGAACAAATTGAACCAGTCTTGAAGAGAATGGGCATGGTTGATCAATCAATGTATGATAGATACAACGTTAATGATTATGTTAAACTCATTCATGGACCTCTTGAAGGAACCGAAGGACAAATTCTTTCTATTAATAAAGATACTGGAATTGTTGAAGTTGAAACTGTATTCTTTGGAAGAACAACCAGGGTTGAAGTTGATTTCTCAGATATTGAAAAAATCTAAAATACAAAGTGAAAATGAAAAAATCTCAGATGTTGAAATTCTGAGTTTTTTTTCATTTTTCATATCAAACTCAATTATTTTCTATGATTTCCGTTAATTGCTTCTCTAAAAGCTTTAACTTCTTTTGTGGTTCCAACTACGAAAACTGAATCATCTGGAAGTATGGAATCTTCGCCTCTTGGAACAAATGAACGATTATTTCTTTTGATAAGAACTAAGTTAACCCCATATAAGTTATTTGGGTTCATTTCTTTAACAGTTGTTGGAACAAATCTTGGATTAACAACAATGGAAACAACTGAGTATTTGTCATCTAATTTATAGAAGTCTCTATAGTCTTCATTACCAATTCTGTTTGCAAGTGCCGCTCCAGCTGCTTTTTGTGGAGTAATAACTTCAGTAGCGCCTAATTTTTTGACAATAGGGACATAATCATCATCGTCTACACGAACAATAATTTGCTTAACACCTAATTCTCTGAGAATAACAGTTGTTAAAACACTAGCTTCTTTATTATCACCAAATGCAACAATAGCAGCGTCAACGTCTTGGATTCCTAATTCTTTTAAAGCATCTTCACTTGTGGAATCCGCTATAAAAGCTGTCGGAAGTATATTTGCAATTTTCTTAACTCTTTCTTCAATTCTATCAATTGCTATAACATCCATTCCGTTGTCAACAAGTTCAGAAACAACAGACAAACCAAATTGTCCTAATCCAATAACAGCAAAACTTTTCTTTACCATAAATTTCTCCTAACCAATTAGAAACTCTTCTTCAACGTATTTGAAGTGATCATTAGATTCAATATTCATGTTCTTTTGGAACACTTGGAGCATGGTCATTGGACCAAGACGTCCTAAGAACATTAAAACACATAATACTATTTTACTTCCAATAGAAAGTGTTGTGGTTATCCCACAAGTTAAGCCAACAGTTCCGAAGGCACTAAATACTTCAAATGCCACATATTCAGGATTTTGGATTACTAATTGATTTTCTGCATTCATTTCTAATAATGAGATTAATCCATATCCAATCATAACTAACACTAATGAAATAAACACAATACTCATAGCTTTAACAATAGTGCTGGTTGTATATTGACGTTTGAAAGCAGTAACTTTAGAACCTCTAATGTAACACCACATAGCAAGAAAGATAACGAATATTGTCGCAGTTTTAACACCACCAGCAGTGGATAATGGAGATCCTCCGATAAACATCAAGATACATGAGAAAACGCGTCCGAATGGAGATATGTTAGCTTGTGAATAAGTAGCGTATCCTGCTGTACGGCATGTAACACTCTGGAATACAGCATCTAAGAAAGTCATTCTGTTGTCAGACTTGATGCCTTCGCTTAGCATAAATACTCCAACGCCCGCTAATAATAAAACGGCAGTTACAGATAAAACAATTTTTGTAAATGAATTCCATTGTTTTGGTCTTTTGAATGAAAATACATCGATAATAACCAAAAAGGAAATTCCGCCCACAATAATTAGAATCATGCAAACGCAGCACATATATGTATATAGATGTTCTGGAATTGCCAATAATTCTTCCGATGCAAGAAGTGGATCTCTAACAAACGATGTGGCACCAAGTAGGTCAAAACCTGCATTGTTAAAACTAGATACAGAAGTGAACAAAGAATTCCATATGGCTTTACCGGTTGCCATTGTGGGATTTTGTAGGAAAACTGGAAGCAATAATGCGAAACCTAACAGTTCACAAATCAAAGAAATTAGCATGAGTTTGCGGACGAATTTCACAACATCTGCAAATTTTATTGAGTTAACAGCCTGTGATAAAAAGTATCTATTTTTAAACTGCATTTTACTTTTAAACAAGGTAATAAAAAATGATAAAACAGTGATGAAACCGAGTCCCCCAATTTGAATCATAATTAGAGTAACTACTTGGCCAAAGAGGGTTAAAGTATTACCAATTCCAGACTCA
Source organism: Bacilli bacterium (assembly GCA_024408095.1). GTDB lineage: Bacteria > Bacillota_I > Bacilli_A > RFN20 > CAG-826 > JAKSVI01. The sequence goes on along the minus strand of JAKSVI010000004.1, from coordinate 12,573 downwards.
TATGTGCACAGTCCAGTCACACATGTAGCAGAGGTGCACAGAAAAAATGAATCAATATAATTCCCCCATGTGCCACTTGTTTGCGCAATCGGAAGTGAAATGAAAAAGGACCCAATCAAAATCACTACCAAGAACGAAAATAGGACTAATAGGTATGGAGTAAGTGGATGTTTCTTTTTCATAACATTCAATTTTCTCTTTTCCGCTTGTATTATATACTTTTTTATAATTCAAAGTGGCAATAATTATTTTTTAGAAAGTAATTTACTTTCTATTATTACATATCGAGAAAATATCTTAATTTTCTACTTGTGTTCGTACGTATATATTTGATATTATGTACAAGCATGTCGACATTTGCGTATATGGCGCACATGTATGTATCGTGGAAGAGAGTGATTCGCTCAATATGACCACGACACGGACAAATCTATAAATAGGAGGAAAGTCACGTGAGTAAAAAAATCGCAAAAGTGCTCAAGATGGAGTTACCTGGCGGAGACGCTAAACCAGGACCAAAACTCGCATCTGCCGGTGTTAACATGGCAAAGTTCTGTACCGACTTTAATGCTAAGACCGCTGATAGACGTGGAGAAGTAGTTCCCGTTCTTATCACAGCATACGAAGACAAATCATTTGATTTTGTCGTCAAAACATCACCAGCTGCCCAATTATTGCTTAAAGCAGCAGGCATCCAAAAAGGTTCCAGCAATCCAAAAGAGATTGTTGGTCATGTAAGCAAGGCAAAACTCAGAGAAATCGCTGAGTATAAAATGCCAGACCTTAACTGCAACGATATTGAAGCAGCTGTTAAGGTTATCGAAGGCACCGCTCGTAATATGGGCATTGCCATTGATGACTAAGGAGGACACTTATGAAAAAGGGTAAAAAATATGTTGCCGCTTTAGAAAAAGTGGATTCTAATAAGTTCTATACCATTGAAGAGGCCAGTAAATTAGTAAAGGAAACTTCAACTGTTAAATTTGACGCCACTGTCGATGCAAGCTTCAATCTTAATGTTGATCCAAAACAAGCAGACCAAGCTATCAGAGGAACATTAATTCTTCCACATGGCAATGGTAAAAGCGTTAAGGTTTTAGCCGTCACTGATAAAGTTGATGCCGCTAAAGAAGCCGGTGCGGATTATGCCGGAGGAAAAGAAATTCTCGAAAAAATCCAAAAGGAAAACTGGTTTGACTTTGATGTCATGGTTGCCACCCCAAATATGATGGGTGAAATCGGTAAATTAGGACGTGTTCTTGGACCAAAAGGTTTAATGCCTAACCCAAAAACAGGTACTGTTACGATGGATATCGCAAAAGCCGTCAAAGAAATTAAAGCCGGTAAAGTCGAATACCGCGTTGATAAAGAAGCAAATATGCATGTTTCTTTCGCTCGTGTAAGCTTCGATGCCAAGAAGATTGCAGAAAATCTTCAAGCCTTAGTTGACGCAGTTATTAAGGCTCGTCCAGCTTCCGTAAAAGGTACATACGTGAAGAATGCTGTTGTCCATACGACCATGGGCCCAGCAATACACATTACATTCGAAGGTCGATAAAATTTAAAGATTTCAATATACCAAAGACAGTAACGGACAAAGTAGTCTTAATAATGTTACCGAGGTGACGAAATAGATATTTCAGCCCTAGTATATTGGAGCCTCAAAACACAAATTGAAAAAAGGAGGTAAACAAGATCATGAACAAAACTGTCTTAGAAGCAAAACAAAATCTTGTCAAAGAAATTGTTTCCAAAGCTAAAGAAAGTGAAGCCATCGTTGTTGCAGAATATCGTGGTTTAACTGTCAGCCAAATTCAAGAATTACGTCGTGCTTTAAGAAAAGAAGACGCAACTATGTTCGTTTATAAAAACTCATTAGTCGAACGTGCTTCAAAAGAATTAGGCTATGATGGCTTAGATTCAATTCTAACTGGTCCAAACGCAATCATCTTTTCTAAAGATGTATGCGCTGGAGCAAAAATAACAAGAAAGTATGCGAAAAGATATGGAGACGTTCTTATAATCAAAGGCGGCGTCGTTGAAGGAAAATTCGCTGATGCCGATATGATGAACGAAGTTGCAAAACTTCCTGGAAGAGACGGTCTTCTTTCCATGCTCTTATCGTGCTTACAAGCACCTGTCCGTCAATTTGCCTGTACTGTAAAGGCTGTTGCGGATGCAAAATAATGCCAATTTAGGAGGAAAAGAAAAATGGCTAAATTAACAAAAGAAGAAATTATTGCCAGCTTAAAAGAAATGACTGTCGTTGAATTAAATGAATTAGTCAAAGCTGTCGAAGAAGAATTTGGCGTCACTGCTGCTGCACCTGTCGCCGCTGCTGCCGCTGCCCCAGCTGAAGAAGCTGCTGCCGCTGGCCCAACAGAAGTAAGTTTATTCTTAAAGAACGCTGGTGCTCAAAAAGTCCAAGTCATCAAAGCTGTTCAAGCTATCACAGGCTTAGGCTTAATGGATGCTAAGAAATTAGTTGATGGTGCACCTGTTGCAATTAAAGAACACATTTCACCAGTTGAAGCTGAAGAACACAAGAAAGCTTTAGAAGCTGCTGGTGCCGAAACTGAAATTAAATAGTCTCAGTTTCTCTAGAGGTTATTAATGTCTCATTATTTTGATTTTGATGATTCAATTGCGTCAAAAAGAAGGACCATCAAGTTTCAGATATATGATCAAGAAATTACTTTAGTAACCGATAACGGAGTATTCTCAAAAAACCGTGTTGATGAGGGGAGTTTGGCTTTTTTACAGGCTATTATCCCCCTCCATTTAACCGGAAAAATACTCGATTTAGGATGTGGTTATGGGCCTCTTGGATTAACCATTGCCTTAACCTCTCCGACTGCAGAATTAACACTTGCAGATATCAATCAACGCGCTGTCGAATTAGCGTCGTTCAATGCGCAAAACTTAAATTTAAGTAAGCGAGTCACTTGCCTTCAAAGTGACATCTACTCAAAGATTGAAGGACAATTTGATTCAATTATATGCAACCCCCCAGTTCGCGCTGGAAAGCGAGTAACATACGCAATATATGAGGGGGCTCATAAATTATTAATTGATGGCGGTTCTCTTTACATTGTTTTACGAAAAGCCCAAGGCGCAGAAAGCGCTTCTAAATACATCGAAACAGTATTTGGAAACGTTTCCGTATTGTTAAAGAAAAAAGGCTATTGGGTGATTCAAGCAAAAAAGTGAACTCACAAATTTTATATAGAAAAGGAGCCATTATAATGTCCAGAAATATTACTGAACTAAAACAATTAAATAACGGTCGTTATGATTATTCCAAAATATCTGGTGAATTACCTTTACCAAATTTAGTGGAAATTCAAACAAAGTCATACGCCGAATTTTTAGCAAAAGGGCTTGAGGAAGTTTTTAAAGAAGCTTTCCCAATCGACAATTATACCGATACTTTAAGTATTGAGTTTGTTGGTATATCAATCGGAGAAGCAAAACATACCTTCTTAGATTGCAAAGCCAAAGAATTAACTTATAGTGCACCAATGAATGTTGCTGTTAGATTATGCAACAAAGAAACAGGTGAAAAGACTGAAACTACGGTTTATATGGGAGAACTCCCACTTATGACTGATAGTGGAACATTCGTTGTTAATGGTGCAGAAAGAGTTATCGTAAGCCAATTAGTCCGTTCTCCAGGAGCATATCTCTCCAAAGAGATGAAAGCTGGAAAATTCCTTTATGGCGCAGATTTAATTCCAGGTAGAGGTACTTGGTTACAATTTGAATGTGATGCCAAAGAATTTTTAAGCGTTCGTATTGATCGTCAAAGAAAATTACATGCTACAACTCTTTTAAAAGCGTTAGGCATTGAATCTGATGAAGATATCGTAAAACTATTTGGTTCTAATGATGCTTTAAAAAATACATTAGCTAAGGATGACACAAAGACATGTGAAAATGCTCTTATTGAAATCTTTAGAAAAATGAAACCAGGTGAACCAGTCACACGTGAAGGAACAAATAATTTCCTACTTCAAAAATTCTTTGATGAAAAACGTTATGACTTAGGCCGCGCTGGAAGATACAAATTTAACAAAAAATTAGGTATTTACAACCGTTTACCAAATCGTATATTAGCGGAAAACCTTGTTTCTAGTGATGGAGAAATTCTTTTCCGTAAAGGTGACACATTATCTGTTGATGATGTCGAAAGATTAAAAAATGAAGAATTTTTCGAAAAAGGTGCTCATTTACATAAACTCAAAGTTAATGACAAATTAGATAATCATAACTTTGTAAACATTGTCAAAGTCTATAACAATGACAAAAAAGAGAAAGTTTCAATCGTTATTGGAACAGATCTCAATAACAGAGCAACTTATGTCACAATTCCTGATATCATCGCCGTATTCTCTTATTTCTTAAATGTTATGGATGGATTCGGTGGAACTGATGATATCGATCACTTAGGCAACAGACGTATCCGTTGCGTTGGTGAATTAATTCAAAATCAATTCCGTGTTGGCTTAGCCAAAATGGTTAAAACTGTTCAACAAAAGATGTCCATTAGTGACACAACAGGTATTAAACCAAAAGCTTTAATTAATCCACGTCCTTTAACAGCGTCGATTAGAGAATTCTTTGCGAGCAGCCAACTCTCTCAATTCATGGATCAAACTAACCCATTAGCAGAATTAACAAACAAACGTCGTTTATCTGCTTTAGGTCCTGGTGGATTAACTCGTGATCGCGCTTCTACTGAAGTTCGTGACGTTCACGTTTCTCACTATGGTAGAATTTGTCCTATTGAAACTCCTGAAGGTCAAAACATTGGACTTATCAATAACTTAGCAAGCTACGCTAAAGTTAACGACTATGGATTTATTGAAACTCCATATCGTAAAGTTGATAAAAAAGCACATAAAGTCCTTTCTAAAGCTGAAGATAGTATTTACTTATCTGCAGATGAAGAATGGGATTATATCATCGCTGAAGCCAACATTAATTTAGGACCAGATGGTGAAATCTTAGACGAGCAAGTTGTCGCTAGATATAAAGGCGAAAACATTTTAGCTCGCAGTTCTGATATCGATTTCGTCGATGTCAGCCCAAAACAAGTTGTTTCGATTGCCGCAGGTAGCATTCCATTCCTTGAAAATGATGATACCATGCGTGCTCTTATGGGCTCGAACATGCAACGTCAGGCCCTACCTTTATTAAAACCACACGCGCCACTCGTGGGCACGGGACTTGAATTCCAGGTTGCTCGTGATAGCGGACTTGCTGTTGTTGCGGTTGATGATGGAACAGTCACTTATTCTGATTCACGCACAATTGAAATTTTAGAAAAAACTAGCAAGAAAACACGTGTGTACACACTCCAAAAATTTGAAAGAAGTAACCAAGGCACATGTATTAACCAAGTTAGTATTGTGAAAGTTGGAGACAAAGTAACTAAAGGACAAATCATCGCTGATGGTCCTGCTATGCAAAATGGCGATCTCGCTTTAGGCCAAAACGTTACTATTGCCTTCATGACATGGAATGGTTATAACTACGAAGATGCTGTCATTATGAGTGAAAGACTCGTTAAAGATGACGTCTATACCTCAATCCATATTGAAAAATATGATATCGAATGCCGTAGTATTCCAAAATTAGGAGATGAAATCATTACTCCAGATGTTCCTAACATCGGTGAAGCTGCTAAAGCACACCTCGATGAAAGAGGAATTGTTGTTATCGGTACAGAAGTTAAAGAAGGCGATATTCTTGTTGGTAAAGTTACCCCAAGAGGCTTAACAGAACCAACTCCAGCCGAAAGATTATTAATGGCCATCTTTGGTGAAAAGACTAATGAAGGAAAAGATGCTTCATTACGTGTTCCACATGGTGGTGCTGGAATCGTTCTTGATGTCAAAATCTTAAAAAGAGATGAAGAAAATCGTAGAGATAATGAACTTCCACCGGGAGTCAATGAAGTTATTTCAGTCTATATCGTCCAAAAGAGAAAAATCTCTGAAGGTGATAAGATGTCTGGACGTCACGGAAATAAAGGTGTTATTTCCCGTATTCTTCCAGAATGTGATATGCCATTCTTACCAGATGGAACTCCAGTTGACATTATGTTAAACCCATTAGGCGTTCCTTCTCGTATGAATATTGGTCAGATCTTAGAAGTCCACTTAGGTATGGCACTTAAGAAATTAGGTTATAAGATTGCTACTCCAGTTTTTGATGGAATTACCAATGAAGAAATCTTTGATTTAATGAAGAAAGCTCAAATGGATCCAGATGGAAAAACAATCTTATATGATGGCCGTACTGGTGAAAGATTTGACGAAAGAATCACAGTCGGAGTCATGTATATGATTAAACTTGTCCACATGGTTGACGACAAATTACACGCTCGTGCTACTGGACCATATTCACTTGTTACTCAACAACCTTTGGGTGGTAAAGCTCAAAATGGTGGACAGAGATTTGGTGAAATGGAAGTCTGGGCTCTTGAAGCTTATGGTGCCGCTCACGTCTTACAAGAAATTATCACTGTTAAATCAGATGATAGAGTTGGACGTAGAAAGACATACGAAGCCATTATTAAAGGCCAAACCTTACCAAAACCAGGTATTCCAGAAGCCTTCAAAGTTCTCGTTAAAGAATTGCAATCCCTCGCTCTTGATGTTCAATTAATTAACTCAAATGGTGAGGTTCTCGATATGGATGCTCTTGCAAAAGAAGCCGAAAAAGAGGAAAGAAAGATTAACACATCAATCCGTAACTTAGTCGGTGAAGGCAGTTCCACAGTCGAAATTGGTATCGATGATGATCAAGCAATGATCTTAGATACTGAACATAAAGAATAAGAAAGGAGAAATTAACAATGTTTGATGTAAAAAAATTATCTGCTATTCAAGTTGGCTTAGCTTCTCCTGAAACTATTCGTAGCTGGTCTCATGGTGAAGTTAAAAAACCTGAAACCATCAACTATCGTAGCCAAAAACCTGAAATGGAAGGTTTATACTGCGAAAAAATATTTGGACCTAGCAAAGATTATGAATGCCACTGCGGAAAATATAAGAAAATTAGATACGCTGGTGTTGTTTGTGAAAAATGTGGTGTTGAAGTTATTTCAAAAGAAGTACGTCGTGAACGTATGGGCCACATTGAACTTGCTTCTCCATGTACCCATATTTGGTATTTAAAAGGTATTCCAAGCCGTATTGGATTAATTCTTGATGTTTCTCCAAAACACCTCGAAGAAGTCGTTTATTATGCGGCTCATATCGTTTTATCTCCTGGTCGTAGCCAAATTCTCAAATATCGTGAATTTATCAATGAGAAAAATGGTCGTGAGAGATTCATTCCTGTTATTCAAGAAATTCAATCTCACGGAGAAGAATGGGGATTGATTCCTGGAACTGATGACTATTCAAGAAGCCAAGAATTGATTGAAAGAATGCAAAATACCGGTGAAGTTTTCGATTTCCAAACTATCGCTAGCTTCATTAGAAAATATACCGCTGCAGAATTCTCTGAAGGTGCTTCCGCCATCAAACGTTTACTTGAAGAAGTGGATTTAGATAAAGAAGCTGAAGAATTAAGCAAAAATATTAAAGAATGTTCTATCGGAAACCGTCAAAAACTCACCAAGAGACTTGAAGTTATTGAAGCTTTTAGAACAAGCAAAAATAAACCTTCTTGGATGGTGTTAGATGTTATTCCTGTCATTCCACCGGATTTAAGACCTATGCTTCAACTTGATGGTGGAAGATTTGCAACAAGTGATTTAAATGATTTATATCGCCGTGTTATTTCAAGAAATAACCGTTTAAAGAAATTAATCGATATGAACTCACCTGCTGTTATCTTGATGAACGAAAAACGTATGCTTCAAGAAGCCGTTGACGCTTTGATTGATAATGGTAGAAGAAATAAACCTGTTACAGGTCCTGGCGGAAGAGCCTTAAAATCATTAAGTAGCGCTTTAAAAGGAAAACAAGGACGTTTCAGACAAAACTTGCTTGGTAAACGTGTCGACTATTCAGGTCGTAGCGTTATCGCGGTTGGTCCATTCTTAAAGATGTATCAATGTGGTTTACCACGTGAAATGGCCATTCAGTTATTAAGACCATTCATCGCTTGCGAATTATTAAAAAGAGGTGTCGCCAATGCACACAAACAAGCAGACAAAATCATCGATCGTTATGATGATGTTGTCTTTGATATTGTTGAAGAAATTATTGGCAAACACCCAGTATTATTAAACCGTGCTCCTACTCTTCACCGTTTAGGAATTCAAGCTTTCCAACCAATTTTAGTTGATGGAAGAGCAATCCGTTTACACCCACTTGTCTGTACCGGATTTAACGCTGACTTTGATGGTGACCAGATGGCTGTTCACGTGCCATTAAGCAAAGCTGCTCAAGAAGAAGCTTTACACTTAATGCTTGCTTCAAATAACATTTTAGGTCCAAAAGATGGAAAACCAATCGTTACCCCATCTCAAGACATGGTTTTAGGTAACTATTACCTTACTTTAGAATCTACAAAACAAGATTTCTTAAAGAAAGCCGAAGAATGCAAAGCAAGAAATGATTTAGAAGAAGCAGAAAGATATGAATTATACGCTGAAAGTGAAGGAAAATTATTCAGAAGCGTTGATGATGTTTTACTTGCTTATCAAACCAAACAAATCTCTCTCCATAACCGTGTTGCTATCTTAGGTAGTGCACTTATGAAGAAAGGATTTACCGAAGAAATGAATAAGAGTTATTTAGTAACTTCTGTCGGTAAAATTATATTTAACCAAATTTTCCCAAGTGATTTCCCATACTTAAATGTCGTTAATAGTGCTAATTTAGCTAACGATATTCCAGAATATTTTGTTCCACGCGGCACAAATGTTAAGGAATACGTCAGCAAACTCCCATTAAGAAGCCCATTTAAGAAGAAAGACTTAGGAAGTATTATTAATGAGATTTTCCAACGTTATGATCGTAAAGGACAACCAAAAACAAGTGCTGTTCTTGATAAATTAAAAGATCAAGGATTTACATACGCGACAGTTGCAGGATTTACAATTTCCATTAACGATATTCATATTGTTGAAGGTAAACAAGGAATTCTTAACGAAGGCGATAATAAAGTTGTTGAAATCGAAGAAATGTACGCCCTCGGTATGTTAACCGAGGAAGAAAGACATAGACAAGTCGTTGATGTTTGGAACCATGTTTTAGCAGATGTTCGTGCAAGATTAACCGATCAAGTTAATAAAGATACAAGGAACCCAATCTTCATGATGTCCGATTCCGGAGCTCGTGGTAATATTTCAAATATTACACAACTTGCTGGTATGAGAGGACTTATGGGTAACACCTCTGGTGGTACTATTGAGCTCCCAGTTAAACGTTGTTTCCGTGAAGGTATGACCGTTTCTGAATTCTTTATTGCCACTCACGGAGCTCGTAAAGGTGGTGCTGATACAGCTTTAAAAACAGCTGACTCAGGTTATTTAACAAGACGTTTAGTCGATGTTTCTCAAGACGTTATCGTTAGAGAAGAAGATTGTCATACCGATCATGGCTTTGTAGTTGAAGAAATTGTTGATACTGCTAGAAACGCTGTTATTGTCAAATTATATGACCGTTTAGTTGGCAGATATGCCTTAAATGACATCGTTGATCCAAATACTGGTGAAGTTATTGTTAAAGGCAACACAATGATTGACGAAGAACATGCTCAAGCCATTGTTGATGCTGGTATTAAGAAAGTCGAAATTAGATCACTCTTCGGCTGTGAAACCAAAGATGGCGTTTGTGTCCACTGTTATGGACGTAACCTTGCTACTGGTCGAGAAGTTGAAGTCGGCGAAGCTGTTGGCATTATGGCTGCTCAATCAATTGGCGAACCAGGTACTCAGTTAACAATGAGAACATTCCATACTGGTGGTGTTGCTGGAAGCGATATTACTCAAGGTTTGCCTCGTGTTCAAGAATTGTTTGAAGCACGTAATCCTAAAGGCGAAGCTTTAATTTCTGAAATTGCTGGTAAAGTCGTTAAGATTGAAGAAAATCATGGTTGCTATGATGTTACCGTGAGAAATGATCTTGAAGAAAAGACATTTACTACTGCATTTGGTGCCAAACTTCGTGTCAAGAAAGGTGACGAAGTTAGAAATGGTGGTAAGATTACTGAAGGTGCAATTGCTCCTAAGAAATTACTTGAAGTTTCTGATGTTACAGCTGTTGAAAGATACATTATTAAAGAAGTTCAGAAAGTTTATAGTGCTCAATCAATCGGCATTTCTGATAAACATATTGAAGTTATCGTTAGACAAATGCTTAGAAAAGTATTTGTTATCGATGGCGGAGATACTGGAATGCTCTCAGGCACTAGACAAGGACTTACAACCTTCACTGAAAAGAACCAAAAAGCTCTTGAAGAAGGTAAACGCCCAGCAGTCTTCTCACCAATTATTCTTGGAATTACCAAAGCTGCTCTTGAAACTGAAAGCTTCTTATCGGCTGCTTCCTTCCAAGAAACAACTAGAGTGCTCACTGATGCTGCTATTAAAGGCAAACGCGATTCATTACATGGCTTAAAAGAAAATGTTATTACTGGACACTTAATTCCAGCAGGCCGTGGATTATTAAATGAAGAAGCTGAAGCTGAAATCGTTGAGAACTTCACAGTTGAAAATACAATGCACACTGTGAAAGATCGATATGTTGAAGATCACGAACGTGTCATCAATAGCATTCATGAAAAAATCGACTTAAAAGCCGAAGAAGATAAAAATAACTAATTAAATTTTGTCTCAAGACCCGTCATTTGATGGGTCTTTTCTTTCATTTTGATGCGTAAGTGGGTATTATATATGTATGCGAAAACTAGCGAAATATATTCCATTTATCTTTTTAGTTGGTTTAACAAGTTGTGGAACCTTATCTCCTTTATCATTTGTAAAATTTAATTATGATTCTGTTCCGACAATCAACGTTAAAAGAAAAATAGATAACGAAATATTTTATCAAAATGAAAAATTTGATAACCAACTAACTTATTACAATACTAACAATGAATTAGTAACTGAATCGTATGAAAAATACATCCCTCATAAATCTAGAATGTCTAATGATAAAGAGGCAAAACTTTTGGTTATTCCAGTAAGCCTCAAAAATGACAAAAAAACCGAAAAACAGAAAAAGGAAATGAGAATTGCGATAGAAAATGCATTTTTTGGTGCATCTTCTATGTCTCAATATTACTCAGTTGCTGAATATTATAAGCGCTCATCTTACGGGGCTTTAAACATTGAAGGCTTTGTAACAGATTGGTATCAATATGATGAAGATATTACCTCATCTAGCGGTGGTCAAGAAACATCAAAAAAGGTTCTTAAAAAAGCACTAGCAGATATCATTAATAATGAAGATAAATATTTCTTTAAAGAAACAGAAGATGAAGATACAAAATTTAATGATTTATCTTGTTTCGTTAAAGAAGGAACCAATATTTTTGATGGGATATTTTTAATATATGATCATCCGTATGACACTGTTAGCAAAACCGACAATGTTTATTGGGCATTTACTAATTCTATTGAGCCGAGTATTTCTACCCAGGTTGGAAATTATAAATTTGCTTACTATAGCTGGGCTAGTTACGATTTTATCAAATTAGCAGATAACAAAAGTGATTCTAAAACATATATACACGAAACGGGCCATTTGTTAGGTTTAGAAGATTATTACAATAGAGAAGGATTATATCAGCCAACTGGTGGCATCGATATGATGGATACCAATTTAGGAGATCATTCAGCGTTTTCTAAAATGTTATTAAATTGGATTACACCTAAAGTAATTAAAAAAAGTGGTTCAATAACTCTTTCGGATTTACAGGGTAGTGGAGATTGTTTGTTGATTCCAAAATATAAAAATGGTGAATTAACTTATAACAATACTGCATATGATGAATATGTGCTTGTTGAATATTTCGTTCCTAAAAATTCGAATTATCATATAGGCAATAAATATGTGCTTGTTGATAAAAAAGGAAATGAGCACGTTTTTACATATCCAACTACTTATGGTTTAAAAATATCACATATTGATGCTCGACTTGCTTATTATGTTGGCAGTCCAACAAATAAATTTTTGAGATTATTAGAAGAAAAAGGCGGGAGTAGTGTCCCAACACCCAATCTCGTAAATTATGCTAGAAGAAATTCTGATATTTTTGACAGCGACACAAATAATCGCTTGATACATTTATTAGAAAAAGATGGTAAAAATACATTTAAACTATCTAATCCTGGAGGCAATGAGACAATTTTTATTGTAGGTGAGACTTTTAATTCCAGTTTATATAATGAACTTTCTGAATTTGGATTTACTATTTCTGTCAATCAAGTAAAAGAAAATTCGATCAATATCACAATTAATTTTAATAAGTAAATGTTTGACATAATATAGATATCGGATAATCTTTTTTCCATGTTATTTACTCTTTATCAGGAACTTTTTTCACACTTTTCGTGAATTCTTAAAGTAAATTCCGGTTTCACTCGAAATCGATTTTTTCTTAGAC
>JAKSVI010000039.1 GCA_024408095.1 Bacilli bacterium | reverse complement strand
GATTTGGTTGAAATTCACATCCAGACAAAGCAAAAGAAAAACTCGCTAAACCAGCTAATAAAATTTTTCTTAATTTTTTCATACATAAATATTAGCACAATTTACATCGTAAACGTTAACAATATATGAATTTTTCAAAAACATGAAAAAAGGACACAAAGTGTCCGTTTTCTTATTTATTCTTATTTAACATATTTTAGGAAGAAGTCCCCCATCTTCAACGATTAAAATGAGTAAGTGAGGGATGAATTCCACTCAGTCGAATGTGGATAAAATTTTTCATAATATGTATGGTAATACTAAGTATTATATGATATAATTATATTATAAGAAATAGGTAGAAAAACGATTCAGTATTAACACATATGAAACAAGCATTTAAGTATAGAATTTATCCAAATGCATTGCAAAGAGAGTACTTCGCAAAATGTTTTGGCTGTGTACGTTTTTTCTACAATAAATCACTTCAAGATAAAATCAATGCCTATGAGCAAGAAAAAAAGACAATCAATCCAACTCCTGCTCAATACAAAGAACAATATGAGTTTCTTAAAGAAGTTGATTCATTAGCCTTGGCAAATGCTCAGCTTGCAAGAGAAACGGCTTATAAAAATTTTTTTGCACACCGTTCCCAATTTCCAAATTTTAAATCAAAAAAGAATGATCAATCGTATACCACAAACAATCAAGGTGACAACGTGAAATTTTCTGATAATAACAGATATATTACAATTCCAAAATGTAAAAGAATTCGTATAAAAAAACACAGAGATTTTATCGGTACAATTAAATCAGTTACCGTTTCTATGACATGTGGTTGTAAATACTATATTTCATTATTAGTTGAAACCAATGATAAAGTTCAACTTGAACCATCTAAGGATATACTCGGTATCGATCTTGGTATCAAATCATTTTTAGTTGATTCAAATGGAAAAACATATAAAAATCCAAAATATTTTGCAAAATTAGAGAAAAGATTATCTATTGAACAAAGGAAACTTTCTCATATGCAAAAAGGTAGTAAAAACAGAAACAAACAAAGAATTAAAGTTGCAAACATTCATGCAAAAATAAATAACCAAAGAAACGATTTTCTTCATAAACTTTCAACAAAACTCATTCGCGAAAATCAAGTGATTGCAGTTGAAACGTTGGATGTAAAAAATATGGAGCAAAATAAATTAGTTGCTAAGTCCGTTGTAGATGCTAGTTTTTCTAGATTTTTGACATATCTAGATTACAAAGCAAAATGGCATGGCAGAACCATTATTAAGGTAGATAAGTACTATGCATCATCTCAAACATGTTCAAACTGTGGTTTCAAAAACGAAAAGGTAAAAAATTTATCCGTGAGATCATGGACGTGCCCTAATTGCGGAACTAAACATAATAGAGATGTCAATGCAGCTAAAAATATACTTTCTGAAGCAATTAAAATGTTAAAGGCTGGGGCGCAGCCGGATAGCTTATTGATACTGGAATCAATAGATTCCTTGAGTAAGAAGCCCCCACTTCAAGGCGTTATTGCCTAAGTGGTGGGAGTACGTCACCAACTTCAAGTTTCTTTTTGGCATCTTCAGGATCATTTGGATCGATGCTAGATAGAATTTCTATCTTTCTATCTTCAATAGCGTTTTTTCGCTATTCCTTCTTTGATATCTGTTTTCTTATCAAACTCTTTTTGTTTATTTCCTGTAAAAATTTTGAACATTACCAATCCAAAAACTATAAGAAAAACAATAACAACTACTAGAACAATAATGCCTGGTGTATCCATAATTAAAATTATAAGCTAATTTTTAATAATTAGATATCAAATTCCTCATTAATGCTTATAAAATTTCTAAAACGAGGTAAAAGTATTTCAAATACACCTTTTTGGTTTTTCAAAATCCCTCTTTTTATCAATCTGTCTTTTAGAACTGAAATCTGTTTAATAGACATAGAACAATTCTCAACAATGTATTTAGAAGTACATTTTCCGTTTTCTGGTATTACTTTAAGTAAAGATAATTCAGATGTTGGAATGTTGTCATAGATTTTGTCATAGCAATAATCTTTAAGTTTTTTATCGTAATCTTCAAGAAGCTTATCAGTGATTTTTTCTTCTTTAGTGAAAAGCGAACCAAGCAATTGATATGCATATGCATAACCATTTGTTAATAATGTTAATTTCTTAATAACTGATTCATCTTCGTTACTAAAAATCTTTTTATATGAATTGAAAACATCAATTAAATCCAGCGGTTCTAGATAAATCTTTGGAGCTCTATATAAAAATGTTAATGTTTTATTGTTTTGAAGAGAATGAATATTTTCGTATAAACCAGTCATTAGTAAGAAAATTTCATATCCGTCTCCTAAAAATGATTGAAAATCATGAGCGAACGATTTCATTTCCTTTGAGTTAGTGACTTCATCAATTGAAACTAGAAGTTTCTTGTTGTGCTTTTTAAGATGAATAAGCATCTTTTCAAGTAAACTCTTAATATTTGATATCGGAGTTTTGCCATCAATTGAAAACGTTAAACCATGGAATGAGAAAGAGAAAGACGGTTTTAAAAATAAGTGTTTTACGCTTTCACTTTCGTAAATATTAGCAGCAATCTGCTCAAGAATGTCACGATCTGGATTAACTTTAACAGTAACCCAATCTGTTTCTTCACTCATCATATTATGTACCTTGTTTAGTAAGACAGTCTTTCCACTACCTCTAACACCAGAAATTACATATAAATTTGAAGACGGAACTTCGGAGCAAAAATCATAACAAATTTCAGAAATTAGGTTGTCTCTACTTAAAAAATTATTAGGTAATTTGCCAAAAGTAAGATCAAATAAATTAACCATTTTTATTTCCTCCTCGCACTTTAATTATATTAAAAGAAAATCTAACATTCAAGAAAATTTGTTAGATTGTGTTAGATTTGTTAGATTGTGTTAGAATGATAAAAATTTGTTAGATTGTGTTAGATTGCTATCTTTTCAAAGATCTTAAATATTGCTTTTGTTCTTCGCTTATTCGATAGCTTTCAATAGCTTTTTGAATTGTCTTGTTGTGTGCCCAAGTATCAAGTGAATTGTTAACTATGTATGGTATTGTCGCGTCCCATTGCTTTGCTAATGCTGTTGCAAAGAACCACGCTACCATCATATTGACGTAATATTCCTTAGATCTAACGTTTGAAACAAGTTTTAAATATGGTTCTTTGAAATCATCGTCTAAATAGAAACTCATTAACATTTCAATTCCAAATCTACAGGTATAAGTTTCTTTTGATTTAATCCACACTTTTATACTTTCTAAAAGTTTTGCTTTATTCTTCTTTAAAGCTTTTGGAGACATAATGTCACATACAGCCCAGTTATCAACGTATGGAAGGAATCGGTTTAATTCAAAAATGATTTGATCAAAATCTTTCATCTCAGAAATAAGTAAAGCATGTAGCATGTTCTCATCAAAATATTTATGTGGAAGTTCTTTTAAGAAACCTTTTGATTCTTCGTTTTTACTATATTGCATTGCAAACTGCCTTAAAACTGGTACTCTCACTCCTAAAAATAAACTAGGATCAATACCTGGTGTTAATTTACTCTGAAATGTAGCATATT
>JAKSVI010000038.1 GCA_024408095.1 Bacilli bacterium | reverse complement strand
GCAACATTTTATAGAGCAATTGGTAAAGAAGACTTTTTGTATGATGATATTTTTATTCTGGACATGTTAAAAGATCATATGGCATTTCGACTTTACCAAGAGAAAAAGAACAATGTTCAAATTAAAGAAAAGATATCAGTTAAAGAGACCATAGAGAAATATAATCTTACGAGGCGTGAGGGTACGATATTAAGCTATTTGATGGAAGGTAAAGACACATTGAAGGTATGCGACGAATTGGTTATTTCGGAAAACACATTAAAGAAGCATATTCTCAACATATATAGAAAACTAGGAATTAACAATAGAGTTAGTCTTTTTAAAATGGTGAGAGAAAAGGAGTAATTGTACTTAAAAAGTAGTACAAAGATGGTCATTTTGATTAGTTGAAATGGTAATAAAAATGATATATATTGCTCATAACAGAAGAACAAACGACTTGAGCAAGGGCGCTGAATAAGTTCAGTGCCCTTGTTTTTTTAGATAATGTCTAAGGAGGATAAGGATATGAAAGAATTAATCATCATAATAAGACCAGAGAAGTTAGAGGCAGTTAAGGAAGTTTTAGACAAGATTCACTGTGGTGGAATGACATTATCTACAGCAATGGGCTGTGGAACACAGAAGGGTTCTACGGAAGGAACTGTTAATGAGATTAAGGGACTAAAAACAACAATTAATCTACTTCCAAAAGTTAAAGTTGAAGTTGTAGTAGATGACAAGGATGTTGAAACAGTAATTATGAATATCCGAGAAGTATGTGCAACCGATCATGTTGGCGATGGAAAAATATTTATAAGAAATGTTGAAGATGCGATTAGAATTCGTACAGGCGAGAGAGGTGTTAAAGCACTGTAATCGGAGGTGTTCATATGGGAACAATTGTTGAATTAGTTGGTGTAAATAAATTATATGGTTCAAACCATGTTGTAAAGGATTTAAATATTACAGTTGATGAAGGAGAATTTCTTACACTCCTCGGGTCATCTGGATGTGGAAAAACAACAACATTAAGAATGATTGCAGGATTTGAAGAACCTTCGACTGGAACAATAAAAGTTGAGGGCGAATCAATTGAAGAAAAAGAACCATTTGAAAGAAATGTAAATACAGTATTCCAGACATATGCATTATTTCCACATAAAACAATTTTTGACAATATAGCATATGGTTTGAAAATGAAGAAAGTTCCAAAACCAGAGATAAAGGAACGTGTTTTAGAAATGATGGAGATGGTTCAGCTTACTGGATTTGAGAACAGATATCCTAGTCAGTTATCTGGAGGACAGAAACAGAGAGTTGCAATTGCAAGAGCATTGATTAATAGACCAAGAGTTCTTCTTTTGGACGAACCACTTGGAGCACTTGATCTTAAACTCAGAAAGCAGATGCAGCTAGAACTTAAGAGACTGCAGAAGAAACTTAACATTACATTTATATATGTTACACATGACCAGGAAGAAGCTCTTACAATGAGCGACAGAATAGCAATAATGCATGATGGAGTTGTAGACCAGTTAGCCAGTCCAACAGATATTTATGAACATCCAGCTACAAGATTTGTTGCAACATTTATTGGTGAGACAAATATTTATGATGGTTGTGTGACAAGCATAAAAGGTGAAGTTGCAACAGTTACACTTGAAAATGGAGCTGTAAAGGTTAAGTGTGATGACAGCTTTTCAATTTTAGAATATGCAACAGTATCAGTAAGACCAGAGAAGATGAGATTTGATACAAAACCACATGAAGGTTTTGAGTTAGTAGCAGTTGTTAAAGATTACATCTACGTTGGATCAGTTTTGAAATGTATCGTTTCACTTCCTAATGGAAATGAATTAAAGATTGAAAGACTTGCTGGACAGGAATTGCCAGCAATAGGAAGTCGAATTTATCCATACTGGGAAGCAGAAGATGGAGTATTAATCCATAACGACAGTTATAAGATATTTAAGGCGTTGGATGAAATAAAGCTCGCCTAAGAAGGGAGTGTCTATGGCAAGAAAAACAACAAAGCATGAATTCAAATCGAATACGATGCCAGCGATTGTTACAGTTGGACCTGTGGCCATACTTCTTTTATTTTTAGTAGTTGCACCATTGATATTTGTAGCTATTATGAGTTTCTGTCAAACAGATGAATTTTATAACGTAGTATATAAATTTACCGCATCAAATTATAGTAAGTTGATATCTGCTGATTATTTAAAGATTTATGGACAGTCACTATTAATTGCATTAATTACAACAGTGTTGTGTATTTTAATTGGTTATCCATTTGCATACATCATAGCTAGAACAAAAAGCAAGAAAAAACAATTGTTTTATATGTTGGTTATTATTCCGTTTTGGACTAATTCTTTAATAAGAATATATGGATGGAGAACATTTTTAGGAAGTAGTGGTTGGTTAAATAAGTTACTTGTGACATTACATATAGTTGGAGAACCAGTTGATTTCTTGTATAAAACAGGAACAACAGTATTAGGTATGGTTTATTGTTTTATACCATTTATGGTATTGCCACTATATACAGCAATTGAAAAATTAGATGGAAGTTTATTAGAAGCATCTAGTGACTTGGGAGCCAGACCTATAAAAACTCTATTTGAAGTGATTATTCCGCTGACGGCTAGTGGTATTTTTTCAGGATGCTTAATGGTATTTATACCATGTCTGGGTTATTTCTTTGTATCAAACATTCTTGGTGGAGGAAATACAGATATGATAGGTAACCTGATTGAGAGACAGTTTAAGAGTGCAAACAACTGGCCACTTGGTGCAGCACTATCAATTATACTGATTTTGGTAACGTTACTTTTGGTAAAGATATATCAGAAACTTGGTGGGGATATGGATAGCTTAGGTGTTTAGTTTAGGAGGTGCTTATGAAGAAAGCAAGAAAAGAAAAAAGAAACAAGCGAATAAGCATAGCCTTTTGCTCAGCAGTGTATCTGTTTTTGTTTTTGCCAATATGCGTTGTAGTTGCTAACTCATTTAATGCTACTACATCAAAGCCATATCTTAGTTGGAAGGGATTTACATTTGACTGGTATATTAAGCTTTGGAGTAATTCATCATTACTTGGATCATTTGGGAACACAATAATTATTGCTATTGTAAGTACAATTCTTTCAACAATAATTGGTACATTAGGAGCTGTTGGTATATACAGATATAAGTTTAAAGGAAAAGGTATTATAAATGGTTTGTTATATATTCCAGTTGTAATTCCTGAGATTGTAATAGGTATTGCATTACTTACTATTTTCTCAAATGCAAATATACCTAGAGGAATGTTGACGTTAATTTTGTCGCATGTAAGTTTTAGTGTTCCGTATGTTATTTTCAATGTTAGAGCAAGATTGTCGGGATATGATAAATCAATTGAAGAAGCAAGTATGGATTTAGGAGCAAATAGAGTAGTAACATTTTTTGAAATAACATTACCAGTATTGGCGCCTGGTATTGCGGGTGGAGCATTATTGGCATTTACACTTTCGATTGATGATGTAATCATAAGTTATTTTGTAAATGGTCAAACTAAAACATATCCATTAAAGGTAATGGAAAGTATTAAGAGTGGTGTTTCTCCAGATGTAAATGCTTTGTCGACATTAGTATTAATTGGAACCATTGGACTAGTATTTTTAACTCAAAGCGGAGTTTTATCTGGTAAGCATAAAAAAATCTGATTTCAGATTTTAAGGAGGAAAAAATTATGAAGAAAAGAATTTTAGCAGCTTTAGTCTCATTGTCACTTGTTGCTATGAGCTTAACAGGATGTGGTGCATCGTCAGGAG
>JAKSVI010000037.1 GCA_024408095.1 Bacilli bacterium | reverse complement strand
AAAAAGAAAATCTAACCAGTATGTGATTAGATTAACTCATTTGTTATACAGATGTATTTATTATATAAAATAAAATGTTAATTTGAAGAATGGTTTTAAAACAAAATATTAAAAAAGCGGGTTACCCCGCAGCCGGTAAATACTCCGACTCTCTAATAATATTATAATACCAGTTTTTGAAAAATCAAAATAAATTCGTAATTGGAGTAGCAGATAAAGAATGTCTCCCATTATATTTCGTTAGAAGAGAAGCATTATTTACTAAAAGGTTTTTTAGTCTCCTTTTAAACTCTGCCCTACAATTAGAATACTGAAGCAAGTAATAAATAGCAAGTTCAAAAGTAGTAAATGTTCTACTGGAATCAGGAGAATTAACAGCTAAAAGTAATCTTGACCAACTAGAATTTAAAGCTCTTTCCATAGATAGAGTAATTGTGTAAGAACCATGAGCACATTTATCTCTCACTTTTTTAATACATGAAAGATATGAAGTAAGAAACGATAAAGTTTGAGCAGGGCTTGGGAGAATTGATACATATTTATTCACAAAATTGTTTTTTAGTGGAATATCAATAAATTTCACCAAGTCAACGAAAGATCCAAACGAGCAAGCGTGCAAAGCCAAA
The DNA here is from genome assembly GCA_024408095.1 of Bacilli bacterium. Lineage (GTDB taxonomy): Bacteria > Bacillota_I > Bacilli_A > RFN20 > CAG-826 > JAKSVI01. The sequence continues at coordinate 3,641 of JAKSVI010000037.1, read as the reverse complement.
TAATTTGAACATCCAGAATAGTTTGACAAATTGGACGTTCTAATCCAGTTTCTAATTTTTCCAGTTACATAATTAAAATCACTAGGTAAGCCAGAAGGTTTAGAACTTCGTGCGCTTGTTAAGTAAAAAGATGGATTGTTCCAAAACGAATCACTGCCTGAGTTTCTTTCAATTTCTACTGCAAAATCAGTTTTAATTTGATTTTCAAAGCGAAGAATATATCTAAGCAATAGAGCACGTAATTTTTCATCAAATTTGAAAAATTCGATTGCATCATCAACATTTTCATTTGTAAGCTTTAAATAAGCACTAAAGAAATATTCACTACATTTTTTATCAATAAAAGACATTACTTTGTTGTAATCAGTTGTTGATAAAGAAGGAAACAAATTTTGAATAACGTTAAGCATACTGATTTATAATAATGCTTTTTTTCATAAAAAGTAACTTAAATCAGTATCATTTTATTATTTATTTTCTTGCGTACTTAGGTTTAGATGGGCAGAAATAGATTTCACTTGAACCATCTACAAAGTTAAATGTTATATTTCTTTCAGGAGTAATCTCTGCTCTATCAATAAGAAATCTAAATATAAATCTATCATATTCAAATAATAAGAACCTATTTAATTTGACGTCATGACTTTCGTACATGACTTCATTTATATTAAATAAAAATTTCTAAATAATACTAAGCTTTTTAATAATCTTATTTAAAACTTCTTCGTCTTTGTCAAACATTGATTCACAAAAGGTTTCAAAGCACTCTCCGTATTCCAAACCATAAGAAGAAATTTTAACTAAACCCGTTAAATCGTTTACAATATTTCTTAATTCATCCATAAAATATTGATAGCCATCGTAAAAATGCAATCCTGAAGTGGAAACATCAATTGAATGTTCACTCATCCAGTTTTGATATTCGCTGCAAAAATTACTTCCATCATCATCATATTCAAATGATAAACAACAACCTTTGTTGTGCAAACAATAATTTACACTCATTAAATATGAGAACAAGCACCAATCTTTATTTGAAAAATCACCAGAAGAAATGCCTTTTTTAACATCGATATTCGGAAAAACAAATTCTTCTATAAATTTTGTTTTATTATTTTCCAATGCTTCACTTTGACGTTTTTCCGCTTTGTTTTTCCATTCTTTTAGTATTTCTGCCGTATAAGTGCTTTCTTTAGCATCAACCAAGGCATGATGATGTTTACATAGCCATATACCATTGTCCAAGGAAATAATTTCTTTAGCAGTCATTTTTGTATTCTTTCTTGGCGATAAGCTTTCTTCATCTTGTATTGCTCCATAAATATGTGCTGCTTCTCCCAATAAGGTAACACTTCCTGGCTTATCACCAGGACCAATGGTGGCATTGGTGCAATGAGGGCATGAGCATCTATAGCCAACCCTTTGAGCTAAAACTCTTTTTGTTTTATTTGTAAATTCTAATCTCTTAATTTTAGCCTTTTGTTGCGGAGTGAAAGCGCCTTTAGGATCTAATAAATTTAAAAAGGCGGTTTTGCTTAGAGAATCATTATCATCCACAAGCATATTGTCAACTTCTTCACGATTTTTTTTAGTTTCATCTTCCATTTCAAAATTCCTCAAGTCTTTTATCTAAATATAGTTATTTTATTATTTTTTTTATTGAAACAAAAACGCGTTCTCTTTTATCTATTAATGCAAGTTTAACAGCTAAACCGACAGCGCCAGCAATCAAACCAAATGGAATTGAAATAACTGAATATATTAATGAAAAAGTTTCTAACTGTTTTAAGAATTCAGTATCGTTAGATTTTCCAATTATATAAAAGGCAACAAAAATGGCTCCTGATATCAAGGCAAGTATGAAAATGATTAATAAAATTATGGCAAAAAGTCTATAATGGAAAAGTTTTCTATCCGTTAAAATTTCAGCTATTCTATCATTTTCGTTATTTTTAGCCTCGCTTGTAACTTTTGCTAACATAATATAATTAGATTCTTCATTGCGTTTTTCTTCTATTTCTCTTTTTCTCAAATATTCTTTAGCTCTATTCTTCACTGTTGCAGGCAAAATATAATATTTTTCAGGATCGTAAATCAATTTGTGACCCCAATCACCAAAATTCTCTGGATAGATATTAGGCAAATTGTCTTCAATTCCAGGAACAACACCTCGAAAAGTTGTCATTAAAAGATTGTAAGCCTCTTTAAGCTCATCCATTTGATGTTTCTCCATTAATTTATCCACTTTTTCAAAAACTTTTTGGTATTCCTCTTCCATATAATGCCTCCAAACATAAATATTTTAATTTAAGTTAGAAGCATAAAAAAGATTTTATTAGTTATTTTCTTGCATATTTTGGTCTAGCTGGGCAAAAGTAGATTTCACTAGATCCATCTACAAATTTGAATGTTATATTTCTTTCAGGAGTAATCTCTGCTCTATCAATAAGGAATCTAAATATAAATCTATCATATTCTTTTAGAGGCTCTTCCATTTTGACAAGGAATAGCTTTGCTATGCGATACCTTTTCCATTCTGATTCTTCATCATACTTAATGAAGTTCTTTTCTGATATTTGGTCATTAAGCTTTTCAATCTGCCTGTTGTATTTATCGATTGTTGATTGATATTGAGCAGGAGCCATTGCTTGAGCTTTTGCAAGATTAACAAATTCATTATGAGCAACAATTAGATTTGCTTTTTCTTGCGTTAGCTTTGTTATTTCTTTATCAAGTTTGCTTTGAGAATTATGTATCTTATCAAGCTCTTCATATCTTTCAAGAATTGTATCCTTCTTTTCAAACCAGCGTTTAAACATTCAAGAAAAGCTTCAATTACATATTCTTCTCTAACACTAAAAGCTGAATATTTGAATTTTAGTTTCTGTCAATTTCTTTGCCGTTACAGATTGATACAAATAAGCTTATCTTCCAGTGTTAATTGCATATAAAAATCCCTCCTCTATTTTAACCTATTTTTGGTCAAAATTTTTGGGGGGGAATATCAATAATGTGTGTGCCATTCGAGAATAATATACAAAGTATATTCTCTATCTAGATACATTAAAGGGTTCTTTTATACGAGATAAATTCGATTTTACCGAAATGTTACAACCAAGAGTGTGTCCAGTTTGGACTAGTCGACGCATTTCTTTTTCACATTGAATCAAAAAGTAAAATCAATATAATAAAAGTATGGAACTTGAAATCTTAAATAAAGGTTATATTTATATTAAACCTCATCATTTATTAGACTATTTATATGATTTGGCAATAAATTACACTCATGAAAATGAGCCAAATAATTATGGAAGTAATAACGGCATTCTTTGTCTAGCGTTTATAAAAGGCTTGATCAAAAGGATTAAATTTACTCTATTAGCAGATGATATATGTAAACCTTGCAAAAATTTAGTAGATGGAAAAAGATGTAAAGATTTCTTCGATGATGAAACAGCAAAATCGTATGGTTTTAAATATAAAAATGATTTTAATTATCAGTTAGATGTTCAACTTAATGCCGCACTTCCAAATGTTTTTAAGTTTGATGTCGAACAAAAAATGATTGATGTTTTAAAGCAGTTAAAAGAAAACATCACTGAAGAAGTTATAGATTTATACCTTTGGAAAAGACCAGATAG
>JAKSVI010000036.1 GCA_024408095.1 Bacilli bacterium | reverse complement strand
ACGTACATGCGGCCTTGAGGAAAGCGATGAACATACTCATGACATGGACTGCTTCGGTTTTGTGTATGCAGCAGGTGAACGCAATGATGCTGCGGCTGAAGGAGAAGCTGCTGAGGAGATGACTGCAGATGCGGAAGAGACTGCTGAAGAGATCCAGGGTACGGAAGAGGCTGTGTCTGAGGGTATTGATGTAAGTGAGGATGCAGTTAAGCATGTTCATACGGCTGAGTGTTATGCAAGAGGCGTAATATGCGGTAAGGAAGAACATAACCATGTGTACAGCTGTTACTTCGGGGATGTGCCGGAGAAGGATGAGGAAGAGTATGATCCGTTTGACAATGGAGGAGTAGTGCTGCTAAATTCTGATGCGGATGATGAAGAGACAGAGTATTTTGATGCGGCAGAGATGATGGTTGGGGCAAGCCAGCTTCCTGAAACTATTGAAACTGTTGATAATATTGCGGAGGGTATAAGGTTTAATCTGTTTGATTATGTTGGGGATGAACTTGAATCACAGCATAATAATTATGATATATCATGGGATAGTAGTGCTCAAAAATGGGTGCATAATAACATAAAATATACAGGAATTAATTCATGCAGAAATTCTAATGATGACATATTGTTCTTTGCATATGGTACGCCAAGTTTTACTGGTACTACAAGAACAAATGATGATACAAATAATGATAATAATAAGTACACCAGAACGCCACCTGATAAAAACAATTATTCTGGTGATTATAATACTATTACAGATGCTAATTTTAATGCTCCGAATACTTACTTAGATATTTCTTATTCTTTGCAGGTACCAGGCAACAGACCGGTTTCGGGAATTGTAAATGATATTATTAGTTCGGAGTATCCTTATCCGTCAGTTAAAGTTTCAAATCACAGTCTTGACTATTTGTTTAATCCTGCAATTAATGAAAATTCAATCACAGGTTCATTAAACGATATAAGAAAAGTCTATACTGATGTTAATCATATACTACGCAGAAATGATAATAATCATCTTGTATTTGATAGTGACCGTAATTATGCATATTTCAATGAAGATACAAATAATTTTACAGTTTATAATACAACTTTTGATATTGTAAACAGCGCTCATCATAAGGCTAACGATATAGACCCGAATTCAGAAAACGGTGCAACATACGGAACTGAAAAGGATTCAGGATTTAAAATCGGATTTTTTCCTTTTGATCAGTATGATGATACCAGAAAAGATCCTAATTACGATGGTGAAGCGTATAATCATCATTTTGGAATGACAATGGAAGCGAGCTTTAAAGGTTCATCTGTTGAGCCTGATGATGTTAATAAAACTATCATGTTTAGTTACAGCGGTGATGATGACATGTGGGTTTTTGTTGATGATGTACTGGTTCTTGATGTTGGTGGTATACATGAACCAACTGCCGGAATGATCGATTTTACTCATGGTATAGTGTGGACACAGGATAATGCATTGCAGAGTTCAAAATCTTTTGATAATAATTTCGATCAATATGCTTCTAACCCAAAATATCCTAAGCCAATGAGATTTTCAGGAACAAACGACGGAACCTATAATCAGAATACAAAATGGGAAATTACTTCTATAGAAAAAATTTTTACTAATCTTGATAGAAAATGGAATCCTGATGAAGTTCATACGATCAGAATGTTCTATCTCGAAAGAGGCGGATGTTATTCAAACTTAGCTATGGATATGTTTCTTCCGACAACTAAAAATCTGGTTATAGAAAAAGAAGTTAACAAAGGTTCAAATTCAGTTAGTGATCCGCTGATTGATGAAGCTATATATGAATTTGAGTTATTACAGATAAAAGACGGTCAGTATATTTGTCCTGAAGCTCTTTCTGCTAAAGGAATAGACAACAAGTTCAAATTACGTCCTTGGTCATCAAATGCCAGTGAAAGAATAAAGGTTTTTGAAAATCTTCCATATGGTGAAGAATATGAGTATGTAATAAAAGAATTGAATGTAAACAGCAGTATATACTCAAAGGTTAAAGTGAACGGAACAGAATATAATATATCAAACGGAAGTGTTATATCTGCTCCACTTAATTTAAGTGAAGTCAGAACATATGTGTTCGAAAATATAGTTAAAACAGAAACCAGTAATATTAATGTCGATAAAAAGTGGATCGATGCTGCCGGATCTGTATTGCAAGGGGATGCATGTCCGAATTATGACATAAAATTTAAATTGTTCAGGGAGGATTCAGCAAATCCTTCAGTGAAGGTTCCGGTTGCTTATGTGGTTAATGATGTGTCAAAGAGGACATTTATTTTGAACAAGACTAATAACTGGACGTTTACTTTTGATAATCTTCCAACTGCATACGGAAATCATCGTTTTACTTATACAGCACAGGAAGTTAATTCACCAAGCGGATATAATACTTCATACAGCTATAATGGCAATAATATAATTATAACAAATACAAATAAAAATAAAGTTGATATTTATGCAAAAAAAGAATGGGAAAATATATCTGAATCAGAAATTCCTGATATTAAGCTTTTATTGAAACGTAAGTATGTTGAATACAGTGAAAGTGAAACAACAAGCCTCAAAGTTATAGTATGTGATGAACGTGGAAATACTATAAAGGAATTTAACAATACTTCACCAGTATATGTTGGAGGAAGTGTTGAACTAAAGCTTGAAACTCCATTAGGATCGGGTTATTATCCTATTCCACAGAATGAGCTGGATGGAAATACTAACGACTTTATTTGCAATCCTGATACAGTTGAACTTGATGTTTCAGATGCTGCAAACGGATATTATGAAATATCTAACCTTGCGGAAGAACAGAATACAGTAAAGATTCATGTTAATACAAATGACATACATGATGATCTTGTACTTATACATCATTCATTCAATTACAGTCCATGCGGCTGGGAAGCTGAGCGGGATAATGATGATCCAGAAGATACAGTTGCAATCGGAACATCATCAAAAATTACATATGCTACAGGTGATGCTCTGTATGTAAAAAATGCAGACCAAAACTGGAAAGGTGCTAAGCTTTATCTGGATCCTGCAGTTTTCAGAAAAGGAAGAACATATACTTTTAGTGCATATGTTTATAGTATTGATCCTGATACTGATTTTCAGTTTGTTTTTTGCAATGGTTTTACAGATGAAGGTGATCGTAGATTTAAGAATTTAATTACCACAACAACAGATGTATCAAATGAATGGAAACGTATTACATCGACTTATACTCTGCCTGAATTTAATCCATATGGAATGTATCTTAAAATACAGCATAGTAAGGGGAATGGAGTCCCTGATATTGAGGAAAGTGGAATCAGTTTCAGAGTAGATGAGTTTTTGGTGGTTGAAGGTACAAAGAATTTTGAAGTTGATGAAAATGGTGTTATAAGAAAAGAGGCTCTAGTTCCCGGATCACCAATTTACGATAGAATAAATTTTAACAATGTTACTTATAATAGAGTAAGTTTAAATACAAGTAATTTTATAAGCTTTGGTGAAACTAATATTTCATATGTTACAGATACGTATAACAATAATCCTAATAATCGTATTTTAGTACAATTGCAAGAAAATGTTGAAAATGCCAGCACTCTTGGGTGGCGTGGTGCACAAGTTAATTATTCACTTACAAAAGGTCATACATATTTAGTAAGAGCAAGAGTATCTCCTAATGATGCTGATACTAACAGATTTGAATTGCATTTCAAAGATAATGGAAAAAATAAGGATATGACTTTAGGATCATGTGATTGTGGCAGAAACTACGAACAACAAACAATTCAAGGCATGGTTACTGTTCCATCTGATTCAACTGACAAAATATTTTTATATATAAGATCTGACGGAACAAAGAAAAGTTTCAGAATATATGATTTTGAAATATATGACGTTACAAGCGAAACGCATCCTGATGCTAGCGATTGGAGATCTAATGGCTCAACAGTTAATATGAAAGTGGATAATAATAGAAATTTCTATGTTAGTGTAACTGGAAGAAATAATAATTATGAAGGCGCTAAAATATCTGTTGGTAATCGTATGGAGCAAAATAAAGATTATTTAATCAGAGCTAAGGTTTCAAACGACAGTAGTGGAACGAGTCAATCTTTTAAAATAACCTTTAATAATGGCAATAGTTATAAAAATGATTCTCCAAAACAAATTAATGGTACTTCAGCAGAGTGGATCGAATTAAGATTGACCAGTAATGATACAGCTAGTATTGCTTCGAATGCCAATTTGTATATTGAAAGTGATAGTACTGCATCTTATCGAATTTATGGTTTTCAGATTATACCATTAGTTACAGTTGAGAAGCCTGATGGATTCAGTGATTCTAGTAATGGATATTATTACTCTTTGATTAATGATGAATTTAGGGTTGCAATAGATTATGATTCGGCAACAAATCCATTGCATCTTGGCACTGTAGAATTTATTGATCCTGACTTTAAAAAAGTGATGACAAAGAATAATAAAAATGATCAAAGCACTGATTCTATATGGGCATGGGATTTCCATTCAGGTGCTGCTAATGATTTTAACAAGTTGGAAGAAAATTCTAGTAACAAAAGAATCTATACTTACTATGTTGAAGAATTAGAAATAGGCAGTATGAAATATGATGCTTATAAGGAATATTATGAAGTAAGTATTAAAAATAACAATGTATCAAATAATGATTCAGACACACCTATCATCGTCCACAACAAATACATCTGGTATCGACTCCCCGCAACCGGCGGACGCGGAACGACGATCTACTTTATCGGTGGCATCGCACTTATCCTCTTAGGTATCACCGGCGCAGTGATCATCAACAGACGCAGATCAAAAAACAACTAAACCTTTCATAAATTGAAAAACATAAAGACGCTGCAGTCAAAATAACAGACTGCAGCGTTTTTACTTT
>JAKSVI010000035.1 GCA_024408095.1 Bacilli bacterium | reverse complement strand
TTTTGTCGTATAAATCATTTTTCTCTTGATTTATTAATAGTTAAATTCTCCTTTATTTTTCTTTTTTTGCTAAAATTGGACTAATAAAATCACAATCAAATAATCTTTCAAAATTATATTAAATAACCTTAGCACTTTCTTTACTTAAGAACCCTTTTGATTCAATCTTTTTAAATATAATAGGATACAAAGTCATAAATAATAATGGAGTAGACATTTTTAAGAAGAAATGCATTATTCCGTTATCTACTATTTTTCCTACTGGACCCACCAAAAGAGTTTCCCATGCAATATATAAGAAACCTCCAATTACTGCTCTAGCAATCTTTTGAGCGGTAGTTCCACTATTATCAAATTTAATAAATCGTCTTTCGATAAACCAACCAGTCATAATTCCAAAGAAAACACCTGGATCTTTAAATCCATCTACTGTCATCTTTTTTGGATCAACAATCAATTTTCCGTATTCATCATAATCCAAAGGATAGCTTTTTAAAGAAATATAAATAAGTAATCCAATGACTAAAACGGCTGCTCCAATATAAATGAAAATATCAGCATTTTTGTATTTATCTGCAAGATTTAAAAGAAACGCAATAAGAACAGTACTTACAGCACCAATACCAAGAGCAGCAAAGACATCTTGAGGTGTATGGACTCCTAAATATAATCTAGAAAACATAGTAAGAGCCACCATTAATATGCTAAATACAATTAACCACCAATATTTTTTAAAAGATGCAATAAGTCCACCATAAAATCCTGATGTCGAAGAAACGTGTCCGCTAGGAAAAGAATATCCACTAGCGGCTCCTAAAGCACCTGGAACTGGCTTTATTCTTGAATCTCTCACCCATGGTCTATAAACACAAAAAGTTGCTTTGAAAAAAGCTCCAAAGAAAATAGAAGTTCCATAAGAACATAGGACATTTGCAGCTTTTCTCTTACTAAAATCCCAGTAAATGATTAATGCTGGGACCATAAGGAAATAATCTACCGCAATTAATGAAATGAATAAGAAAAAGTTATCTAAGCTTCCTCCTATTGCTTCTCTCCAAGTTTGTAATCCGAATAAAAAATCTAAATCCATTTTATAACCTCGTTCTAGTTATTTTATTATTTAACAGAAGCGTTTTGATGCCCCGTTGCCAAGTCTTTCAGCCCAAGACATCATTAAATCCTCTCTTCTATTAAAAATATCTTTTTTCATTCCAATTGTGTCTGAGAAAACCATAGTTTGACGATTATCTTTTGAAAAAGGAAGCCATTCATGTTCGCTAGTTGATGGGTTACCTGTTTTTGCAAAGTTTACCCACATTTCTTTAATTTGATATTTTAATTCACATTCCCTGGCTATATATGTCTCGCCCATATGATGAAAAGGATTATCAAATAAGTACATCATTTCTGTTCCATGAACAACACCAAGTTCATTATTTATTCCTGGTTTTTCTAAAAAATACATAAAGGTATTACCACCAGCATTAGAATGACGAATTGCCATATTTGTATTTCCAGCACGGAAATTCATATCAGTAGCGTATTGTTGAAGTCTTTCTAATTCATCTTCGCCTGATAAAGTTTCCATAAATTCATCAAACATAGCTTTTTCTTTATCATTTAACATGGTTCTATCTTTTCTTGCGACCCATCTAAGAGCTTCAGTAAATTTTTCTTTGCTTCCTTCAATAGGCAAGAAATATTTAACTTCATCTCTATTAGAACCAATTAATAAATCAATATCTGCAAGATCTTCGCTTTCCCACATCTTGTACATATCCGCTCTATCTTCAGGTAGAATACGGCCATCAAGTAAGGGGAAATTAGCAGCCCCAAGCATATTTTTTGAGTCAATAGCTGTGCCATCTATAGTTGCTTTTATTAATTGATCTACTGAGAGGTTAAGAAGTTGGTCCATATTTTGGCATCCAGTAACATGAAGGAAATTTTCAGTTACATGCATTCCATGTTCCATAGTGTCGCAATAAGCAAGACTACTACTTTGTATTATTACTCTATTAAATAAGCCTTCGCTTCCCTCTATTAAAGGTAAAAACGAAATACTAGCAGAACCGGCTGATTCTCCAAATAATGTAACTCTATTAGGATCTCCACCGAATGCTGAGATATTTTTATTAATCCATTTAAGAGCTTCTAGTTGATCTAATAAGCCAAGGTTAGTTGCATCTTTATAATTTTCGCCACCTTTTACCTTCTCAAAATTCATAAAACCCAAAAATCCTTCACGGTATTCAATTGTGACGAAAATAACATCAGGATATTGATTAGCAATATGAGAAAGGTCATATAGAGGTGATGATATTGATTCAGAAACAAAGCCACCACCATGAATCCAAACCATTACAGGTTTATTTTTAATGATAGATTTCTTGCTGTTAAAAACATTTAATACAAGACAATCTTCTCCAAATTTTACTGCTCCATTAGTATCATCATTAGTGCCTATTGGCATATGACCAGGTTTAACGGCTGGAAAAGTACCATCATTATCTTCTGCTGGCAAAGCTTTTTTCCAGCGAAGCGACTTTCCTACTGGTTGAGTAGCGTATGGAACTCCTCTCCAAACGACAATATCTTTACTTTCATCTCCAATAAATGTTCCATTATTACATTTAGCAGAATTATATTCAGTAATTACGGGTAATGGGTCTGGTTTAGGTATAGGTCCACATGATGATAAAAGTGAAACTGCCACTATAGCCCCCATTAATAACGCTCTTTTTTTCATAAACTTCTCCCTTCAATTGATTTTTATGTTTTAATTGTAAGTTTTATTCTTGACCTTCATTTTCAAACAATAGGTCTGGATCTGGTTCAACAAAATAATGGTTAGGAAGAACTTCTCTAAATTTATTATACAATTTATTTTCATAAAAATAACAACTTATCGGACTTCTTCCAAGAATATTTTTATATGCAAGTAAGCCGTGAGCGGAACATCCACCCCAACAAATTGTAAAATATTTACATTTGTTACATTTTGGATTGAATTCTTTTTTATCCTTAAGACTTTGACAAATATGTTTCATGTAAGGGGAGTCATTAAGCAATTCTTTAAGTGGAGTCTTTTTAACGTTGCCAATAAAATAACCCAAATCATCATATGTTCCAGACATTTGCAGACATGGGTAAACATTTCCGTTTGCTGCAATAGCTATCATTCCTCTAGCACCTTTGCAAAATGGGATTGTATCTTTATAACAATCTAAAACTCCGGGCATTATTGAAAGATGGACCATTTCTCCATCTATTTGAATTAGCTGCCAAATATCTAAAGCCATCTTCATTTTCTTAGAAGCATATAAAGAGAGAATATGTAGTGATGTATCAAAAAACTCTGGCAAAGAGAAAGTATTGTCTCCTTGGTTTTTGTCCCATCTAGGAGAAGGAGTTGTTGGAATGAAACGCGTTTCTTCTACTCCTAGAGAATCAAGCAATTCCATTGTTTTTTCAACGCTTGAGATGTTGTGTTTATTGATATTATATTGAATTTTCACTGCAAAACCCCGCTGAATACATAATTTTATTGCATCCAAGGTTTTCTCTTCAGCACCCTTATGATTACGCATCCAGTCATGATAACCGAGCCCATCAAAAGATATCTTTATTAATGGTTTACAGCCAATATTTTTTAATTCATCTAATAATTTTTCAGTAATTAATGCTCCATTGGTGTTGAGTTCAAAAACATACATGTGATGTTCATAAATACTTTTGATAATTTTAATAAAATCAGGATGCACCAAGGGCTCTCCACCTGTAATAGTAATTGCATGAACTCCACATTCTTCGGCTTCAGTGAATAATTTTTCTAATTCTTCAAATTTATAATGCGTGTTTAAAGGTGCGTTATCAACAGCATTAAAACAATGAATACAGTTGTAATTACAATGACCTGTAATTTGAAGATTCATTCTTGGCATGTAGCGATTATCACAATATTTATATAATTGATAATCTTTATTAGAAAGAATTTCACCTCTTTTTAAAGGTTTAATTATCTTTTTATCAAAAATTAAAGAATATAGTAAATCTGATGGTTCTATTTCTTGTTTGCCATCGCATTTTTTAAGTAAATTATATTCTTCAAGCGTTAATTTTGACGCTGTTTCAACATCGTTTTGATAATAACAAAAAGGGATTAATTGAAATCCCCTTATCTTAACACCATCATTCAAAATACATTTCATATAAATGTAATCTTTGTTTATGGATTTAATGGGTCGTCATTAAATTTTCTTTTAAGACAAAAGTAAGTGAAAGGATGAGGAGTATCAATATGCTCGCATGAACAACATGTGTGCTTTATACCAAAATTTTGCCCTCCTTTAACCCATAGACTACAGGAATTGCCAATAGTAGTGATAAGCCAATAATCTGGGTTTCCACTATAGGCTCTACCATTTCTCCACTTCGAGCATCCACCGCCACTAACACTTGATAATTCGTTATCAGATAATTCACCAGATTTAGCAAACCTCTCAAGATAATTTTTAGCTTCATCATCAGTTAATTCGTAACCGATTTCTTTTCCAACAGCTTTTAGTTCATCAACTGTCGTACAACTTTTGAGTTTAGTAATTATTTCTTTATTTTCCATAAAACATTTCCTCTATCTGTTAGTTTAATTATAGCTTATTTAAATAAAACAAACGTTAAAAATTTGTTTAATCTTCTTCTTTAATTCTTTGTCTAGCCACTAATTTTGCGAATTTTTTATTTAATTCAATAAGTTCTTTATAACTGCCTTCTTCTGCAACTTTTCCATCATCAATTAAAATGATTCTATCACAATTTTTAATTGTGGATAAACGATGTGCAAAAACAATTCTTGTACAATTAAGTCTATCTATTGAATCACTAACTGCTTTTTGGGTAATGTTATCTAAGGCACTGGTGGCTTCATCAAAAATCAATAGTTTAGGTTTATGGACAACAGCTCTTGCAATAGCAAGTCTTTGCTTTTGACCACCACTAATGCCACCACTACCTTCGCTAATATATGTATGCATTCCCATAGGTAAATTCGAAATATCTTCATCAATATGAGCGATTTTTGCAGCTTCCCATGCATCATCTTCAGAAGCAGCTGGAGCAGTTATTGTAATGTTGCTAAAAATATCACCTGTAAATAATCTACAGTCTTGCATAACGCTTCCAATATGACTACGTAAGCAAGGAAGATCTAATTCATTAACATCATGTGAATCAAATGTAATGTTTCCAGAATCAGGTTTAATAAAT
>JAKSVI010000034.1 GCA_024408095.1 Bacilli bacterium | reverse complement strand
CTCGCCCGCGTAGCAGGCGGATTTATGTGAGCGACGCTTAAACGTCACTCATATTCAAAGCGACTCGATTGTATATTCGAGTCGCCTAATTGGCCGATGTGTGCTATTTGCCGTTAATATACTTGGTATATTATATGACTACATACATTAAAGGGTTGTACTAATTACCTTAGTGATATAAAACACTCTGTTACAAAGAACTCTATTAAATCTTCTGATCTATCTTCATAGTAATCTAAAAGCAAAGTTTTATATTTTTCTATTTTTTCTACTGGAACAACCATCAAACCAACACCATGACTAATCAAATAATGATTTCCAAAAATTACAGCCGTTCTTTTATTTCCGTCAATAAAAGTTTGCGTTTTCATTGAGTAAGCAATTAATTTAGCAGCTTTTGTGACATGATCAAGGTCAATATCATTTATAATGGATTCGATATCTTCTTTAACTTTAAACTCAAAAGGAATCGGAGGAATATACGAAGAACCTCCAATTGTAACTGGCGTAGACCTAATCTTGCCTGCACTATAAGATATTCCTCCTTCGACCAAGCCATTAATTTGGCATAACAAGGCATAGTTGGTAGGATAACATTCAACATCGTAGTCCATTATGAATTCCCAAGCGTGTTTCAAATTAAGTATTTTTTGAACATCTAAAGTTGACATATCGCGGACTTTTCCTTCATTAACAATAGTCTCAGTATCAGAATAAGTTGTAGCAACTCCTTCAAGAATGGATTGTTTGTAAATTGAATCAACAAGATTTCTGCGTGCTAAATCGATATTTAAAAGAATATCATCTTCCATCTGTTTATTTACATCAGGAAAACTTTTTAATTCTTTTTCTAACTCTTTCAATCTCTTCTTTAATTCTTTTACTTTAATATTATTACTAAGAACGAGGTTATAAAGTTCATCACTGTATTCTCCAACATATTTTGTTTGAAGAATTCCACTGCTTCTAAAATGGACATAAATATATTTTTTGTTTTCGTTTTGACGAACTTCTACCGATCCATAAAACAAATTATCAATTGCATACTTAATTGATTCTATTTGATTCTTAAGTTCTAACAAATTACTCATAATGACCTCCATGTGAAACATTTTTTCTAAGTTTGTTACACATATATTATCACACCCAAATACATATGTGAAACATTTTTTCAAAATTTGTTACACATTAAATTAATTTCAAAATAAAAGCGACCCGATTGTATGTTCGAGTCGCCTAATTGATCGATGTGTGCCATTCGCGAATAATATACAAAGTAGATAAAACTACTTAATACATTAAAGGGTTGGATATAGCACCTGCCCAATAATATTATTATTTTTTAATTCCGTACTTATCGAAATAGAATTCAAATCCATTTGCAAATATATTAGACATAGAATTAACAAATTTTTCTTTGCAAACATATTCTTTAATCTTTTTTATTTCGTAATAAATTTCATCCATACTTTCTAAATAAGAAATAATAAAGTTATAACCATTATCTTCGAATGAACCATTTAAATCGAATTTTGAAGAAAAATCATCATACAAAGATGGATCCCAACTTTGACCTTCCCAAATAAATGGATTTGCATCACTCATAAATTGATTAAAACTCTCGGTGTCGTTATCTTGTAATAATTCAATAACAAAAACGTAAAAAACCCAAAATAAGTCAAATTTTTCTGTAATCATTTTTTGAATCCTCCTTTTTTATCATACAAAGTACGATATGGCGTTTCGTTTACCCCACCATCTTGAATAATTCCATTTCTTGCTGAAACCCAGACTTGCTTACCATTAATAATTTTAGCATATCTTTTGTTGCCATGACTATCTTTGCCAATATAATTTCTTTCGTCATCAGAAACAGATTCAAGCAACGCTCTGTTCTTTGGGCTATCTGGCATATGTCCTTTTCTTTCAGCCATAATGTGTTTTATTTGTGAATCGTTTTTTGGCATTTTTGCAAACAATTGAAGATTTAATTTCAAAGGCAATTTACCTGTACGTCTTGAATTTCCTCCAGCACCACTTCCTCCAGAGAAATGACTAGAATTAGATTTCATTCCCATATCATTTTCCTCCAAAAGCCTTTGCTATTTCTGAATCAAATTGCCAAATTTCAATATTGTTTTTAATTGCAATTTCAAAAACATCATTCGGAGCATATCCGTAAACAATTAAAACCATTGGTTTGCAAAATCCAATTAATGCAGCAATACTATCCTTGAGCATTTTTCTAGATTCTTTATCTTTTAATGCTCCCAATGTTCCGATTGAAATTATGGCATTTTCAGGAATTCCAGATAAAGCGAGTTCATAAGACCATTCATATGTTGCTCTATAATTAATTACAACTTTTATTCCGTGTGACCACAAAATATAACCAACTTCTCTACTTTTTGCCATAGCTTCAATTTGCTTATAATTTGGAAAATTCCCATAAACCGAGTAGTCTGGACAAACAACAAATGCAAATTCAGACAATTCTTTTATGAGACTATTAACTTCCTCATCAGAACCATACTTTAAAATGTTGTAGATCCCATTCTTTCCATCAAATTTACAATCGTATTCGTAAAATATTAAACCACATTCGTTTTTATTGGCACATTTGTGCCTCATAGACCATAAAACAAGTTCCTTTGGTTTATTGATTTCTGAATTTGGAATAACGGGAATTTGATAAAAGCCTGTATTAAAATTAGCATTCTTTAATTTCGCTGCTAAGAAAACATCTAAATCAGACTTTCTAGGATGTTTTTCATTGTTATTTATATGCATTGCATACCTCCTTTGCGCATTCTTGCGCTTTAAAAAATGTGTGAGATATGCTACTATATTTTTACTCGATGTGCTTCAGCATATCTCTAATCGTAACCACTGCAATGGTTGCGATTTTTTTAGCTTTATTAATTTTTGGCATTATGCCTTACTCCTTTCCAATATTAAATATCAAAAACTTACTTCATCGCAGTTTCCTCCTTTTTGTGATTAATCTCTAAAACATCAAAAAGTTGTTGAGAAATAATACCTAAAGTCAAAAATCTCCATGCCATTGCGGTGCAAGAAACATTCAATTCTTCAGCAACAGCATAAATCATTTTCCAAATAAGTTTTCTTTGCCTCACGCCTAATCTTTGTCCCGGCATAATTTCATCGTGTTTTTGCTTATAAAGCTTTCTAACAAATTGAGCAGGCATCAGAATATAAGAGGCATACTTATTTGCATGATATTCCATCCAATCTTTTTGTGTTCTTCTTTTAACAATTAAGTTTTTACCATCCAAAAGTTTTTCGTCGTTAATATATGTTTCACCATCAAGAAGAGACTTATTAACGTATAAATCAAACTGTGAGTGGCCACTTTCGTGAATTAAAGTGAAACCTATAATATGGTTGTCATTATTGCAAGCATCAAGATCAACACAAATAGTTCCTTTTTGAAAATACCTTAAGTCTGGTTTATTTTCTTCGTTCATAATAGGAACCACACCACTAGATATTGCAGTCATGCCATATCTCGAATTGTTTGGCGATAATCTTTGGAATTGAACATTAATCTTTAAGTAATTTTCTACAAAATCATCAACATCTAAAGCGTGGACAGTTTTGAAAAAATCTTTCTTGTAGTCTCTTAATTGGGCATAAGCAAAAGCTTCAAGTTCTTCATCTTTAACTTGAAGTACACCACATTCGTTATAAGCGTGCTTATCCCAAACAATCATACTATTTTTTCCTTTCAATCATTTTGATGAATTCATTCCATTGTTCATCAGTAACATTATTTTCCTGAGCTTTTCTCAAGGCTTGCTGAGCAACAGGAACACTTTGTAAATACTCTTTTACTTCAAGAGCAATTTTGTCTTTTGAAAGCATTGATTCATCAGCTAATTTTGACATTAAAGAAGCATCATTCGCATTAAGTTCAAGCTTTTCAATAATCTTTTTGAGTAAATCTGGATATTTTTTACTATTAGCTGGAAATGCTCTATTTCCACTTTCTAAGTCACATAGAAAAGCTGGAGAAATGCCAAGTAATGATGCAAATCCACGAATAGTTAATCCTTTTTCTTTTCTTTTTAACATTAGAAACTCCTTAAATTCCATTTTTACTACCTCCTTTTTTGTATTGGTGTCGGCAATTGCTGACACTAATATTATTTCACAAACAAAACAAAAAACAAGAAAAAATGTCGGCAAAAAGCGTACACTATATTTAGCAATAAATTGCTACAATTGTTGTTAATTTTAATAAAAAGGAGAAAAACAAAATGGACAATTTAGAAAGAAAAAATTTTATTCTTGAGCATATAAAAGCTTCAGTTATTGGATCATCAGTTCAAAAAAAAGAAATTGCTACAAAAGAATTCTTAAATACATTAAAGGGTTGTAATGATTATCACACTTCAAGTAAGAAAATATCATTATTGCGATTTCAAAGCACAAAATACAAAATCACACCTACGATAACACCACCTACAACAGTTACAATCAAAGGCATAAGAATTTTGTTAATAAAAGGTTTCTTTTCTTCTTCTGATGTAATGTTAATATCGTTACCTGCAATGTTAGAATTTTTAATTCTATTTTTATTTCCGAATTTATTTGCCATTTTTGTTAATATCCTTACCAGCTATTAGCGAATCGCTAATTTTATTTTCATTGCCGATATTTGTAAAAGAATCGATTTTAACGTTAATAAAGTTATTAATTTCCGTTACTTGTTTAGTTGAAGCAGAAACATCTAATTCATCAATATTACCAATCTTGCTATCAATTTCTAACAAAATATCCATCAATTCTCTAGATACACAGTCCACGATTTTCTTAAACGATGAAGTAGGAAGCTCCATATAGAAATTCAATATATTTATTAAGGAACTTTGCTTTTTTAAATAAGGTATTAAATCAGCATATGGCAATATAGGGCAACGATCAGATTTAGAAACATCTTCGATAGCAGAAATACTGTCTTTGCATTTGTAGATAGCAAAATCTTGAAGATTATCAGGCAAAATTGCTGCCCCTATTGGTTGATCACTAATTTTAGTATAACCAGAAACATAAGTTATTTTAAAATAACCATGCATTTTTCTATAATCAGGTAAATCGTCGGAATTTTCGTATCCATATAATTCGTTCTTTACCCAAGAAATAAGCTTCGCATTTTTTAAGTCGCTTGCAATAATCAGCATCCTTTTAAGAGAGGTTTCTAAATTTACATCTCCATTCGCAATATCTTTGATAATTTGACTTTTTGCCATATTCTTGTGTCCCAATTTTCTTTAGATGCAACTATTATCTTATAAAGATTTATAAAAGTATATAACAAAAATAAGCAAAA
>JAKSVI010000033.1 GCA_024408095.1 Bacilli bacterium | reverse complement strand
CATACCTACAATTATCAAGTAGTTTTTTAAAAATGTCTATGAGAAAAACACTCTATCATAGATAAAGTTTTAATTTTTATCTGATTTAAGCACTAATCAGTTATTGTTGAATTATAGTTTTCGCCTGTTGTTAATAAGGCCCAAACTATTCTTAAAATCTTTCTTGCCAAATGAGTTAAAGCACAAATCGGGTGCTTCCCTTCAGTCTTCTTTTTTGAATAAAATTCAGCTAATTCGGGACAATGAATTCTGCATTTTTCTGCAGCTTGAAAAAGTGCGTATCTCAACATTGGAGATCCTCTTTTTCTCAAGCAACCATGTTTATCGGATGTTCCTGATTGGTTAACACGCACATCTAAACCAGCAAACTTCACTAGTTTATCAGGCGTCGGAAATAATCTAACGTCTCCGATTTCTCCAATTAACAATCCAGCTAATCTATAACCAATTCCTGGAATAGTTATTAAATTCGGTGCTGTTTCATCAATCAAAGGCTTTAAAATTTGATCTAATTCATCATCTTTTTCCTGAATTCTTATTAAATCATCAACCAATTGAATAATTATTTTTTCTGTCTCTTCGCTAGTAAACCCAATTGAATTCTTTGCTATTGATCTCAATTCATTAAATCTTACTAGACTAAACTTTCCGCGGGACATGCATCGAATTTTTTCTGCTGTCTCTGAACGAGCAGAAGCAAACTTTTTTGCAGAAGGGAAATTTCTAATAATCCACAAAATGGTCTTATTGTCTAAAAGATTACGACCTTGATATCTTTTTATTCCATCTTTCTTTTTAAAGAAAGGTATGAATTCTGGAAAGGTTTCATCAAGATATCTATGAATATGATTTATTGTCCTTTGTTTGTCTTGGTACAAAAAATATTTTGCTCTTGATATACGCTGAATCTGTTCAATGTTGTATGATTTAATATAAGAAGGACTGAAGGGATTATTGAATGCGTATTCGGCAAGTAAACGCGCATCAATATTATCGGTCTTCGCCTTGTCGAGATATTTGGATTGTTTAAATCGAAGTATCACGACAGGGTTTTTAATTTGAACTTGATAATTTTTTGAAACAAGATATTTGAATAAACAGAAATGATAATGACCTGTCGATTCCATTACGATCTTGAAATTATTTGGATTATCAAGGTATTCGAAGGATGATACAAGCGAATCAAATCCTTCTTTTGTGTTTGGGAAATCAAAGCTATCTTTTATGATTTCGCCATTGTCATCCATGATGCAACAAGTGTGCTTAAACTTGCTGACATCAATGCCCACATATTTGTTAGGCATAATAAAAACCTCCTTTTTGAGTTCATCGTAGGCAAACCGCTTAACTTTCCCAACGCATTATCTCAAATAGAAGGTCAAAGCCTTATCCTACAAACAACGTTTAATAGGAAGGTCGCGTCCTCAGTATGAAATTCAGACTGTCTAGCAGTAAACAAATTAACGAGGTCCTACGACTAATGTCTTTATTTTACCATGGTATAAAAATGTACCGTTAAGTAAACATTTTCTTTGTCTACCAATGGTACATATATTGTTAATGAGATAAGAAAATTATAACTGTTTTAATTATAAATGCACCAAACTTATTTAAATATAAGAAAACATCACTACCACTTCCTCTAATAAATATACGAGTAAGTGTTAACCGTGATGTTTCTTGTGTTTCGCAAATCTTAGCAATTTTTTAAAATTTTTAATTCTCAATTATTCACTAATCTATACCCATTAGTTTGACGGAGATATGAAATAAAATTGGAGATCCAATTAATCCCGCTACTGCCCAAATAACAGTTTTTAAATCATCCTCAAAAAGATTGCTTAAAAACATAACAATACACACAATCACATAAACAATAGAAAGAAACATTAATATACGACCAAAAACAAAACCAATTGCTTCTTTTGTGGTTATATAACCACCAACGAATTTATCATCATCTTGATCCTCATCACTATTAGAAACTGATGGCGTAGAAGTCGATACTTTATTTATAGGCTTAAGCTCATCTGCTAAATCAAATGATTCGCAGCCGTCGTTATAATGGTAAATTGGTTCAGATACACTCTTTAAATAACATCCACCATATTCAGGTTTATAACCGGAATCTGAAATATAAACATCTATATGGTCATCATCAAACGAAGGTAAAAAGCTTCTTCCGCTTCCTGAATAATACTTACAGTATTTACATTGTTTATTACAATAACCGCTTTTTCTATCAAAGATTTCATTATATCCCATACTTTTCCCCACCGATTTGTTTACTTTATTTATATTCTAAAAGCATTAATTTAATATTAAAAGGACATTTGAGTTCCGTTGTTTTTTTTAGACTTGCCTACAAACATATCAACATACTCGTAGCCTTGAGCATCAAGCTTATTCAATGGTTTTTCAATTTCGCCAACCTTTGTTGAACATTTAAATTTTGTATGATTTCATTTTCATAACCCTTCTTAAAACATCTTATCTTAGAACCACCCACCACAAGTTTTTTCGATTTAAAACAATTTGTTGGCTGTTCCGTTATGTTGCTCAAACAAAAAGAAAACACCTATTAATCTTTCAGCAAATACTGCTATAAATTATAGATGTTATCTTATTTTATAACGTGTGCGAATCCTCGTCTGGATCACACAATAACGCTACTCTAAAGGCATTCATCAAGAACATTAGCGTGAGAATAGAATAAATTTGTGAGTCCTAAGCCCACTCCAAGTACCGCTAAGATATTTAAGAAGTTAGCAATAATTGGCCATGCTGCTGCTTTGTCAATAAATTGATTAACGATTGTGATTACTAGACCAACAATCATTGCAACTGATACAATGCATGCTACTAACCCCATAAGTCTAAAGTAGCTAGCTCTTTGTGTTTTACTCATTTTCTTTTTCCTTTCTTGTTTTTGTTTTTAAAGTTTGTTTTTTTGAAGGTTCTTCTTCCTCGTGATAATTGCAACCACATCCGCAGCCACAATCATCATAGTCATAGATTTCATCCATATGTTCTGTGTAAACACTGGCTTTCATCACAACTAACATGAAAACCGGGAAGACACAGACAAGTCCTACTAAGCCATAGATTAAAAAGAATGTTGTAAGCCAATCACCGCTTCCAATCTTGCTGAAGAAGAAAATCACATAGAACACAAGACCAACCAAATAGTAAAGTGCAGTTACGCATCCACCGACCCAGAGGCCTCCACTATTGCATTTTTTATTTTCTTTCATAAGTGTTCCTTTCATTTCTTGTTAACACCATTAAAAGAAATTTCATTTTCGTTTCTAGGGGTACCGTCGAAGAAACTGGTGATATTACTAATAACAGTGCTAGCAATGTTTTCTAAAGCTTCATGAGTTAAGAAACCTTGATGAGATGTCACAATCACATTCGGCATTGAGATGAGATCTCTAAGAACTTCATCATCAAGAATGTGATTGGACTTATCTTCAAAGAAGATATTCGTTTCTTCTTCGTAGACATCTAGACATGCGCTAGAGACATGACGAGATTTAATCGCATCTAAAAGCGCTCTAGAATCAATAAGGCCTCCTCTAGAAGTATTTACAATCATTACACCTTTCTTTGTTTTCATTAACGTATCTTTATTTAAGATATACTTAGTCTCGTTTGTTAATGGACAATGAAGAGAGATAATATCGCTTCTAGAAAGTAACTCAGGAAAAGAAACGTAACTAAAGTTAGTAGGATTAGGAACTGGGTATGGATCGTAGGCAATCACATTCATTTTAAATCCATTAGCGATGTCAATCATGACTCGCCCTATTTTCCCAGTTCCAACAATCCCGATGGTTTTATTATTTAGATTGTTCCCAATCAACCCGTCTAAGGAGAAATTGAAATCTCTTGTTCTAATA
Organism: Bacilli bacterium; assembly: GCA_024408095.1. Classification (GTDB taxonomy): domain Bacteria; phylum Bacillota_I; class Bacilli_A; order RFN20; family CAG-826; genus JAKSVI01. Next base: position 1,749 of record JAKSVI010000033.1, on the reverse strand, counting down.
TAGGCTTTATGTATTCTTCGGTTTGAAGTTTGAATCAGAGCGAAGGCGTGTTCCGCTACTGCTTCTGGTGAGTAAGCTGGGACTCTAAATATTTTTAATTTTCCATCTACGTAATTAAGATCAACATTATTGAAGCCACTGCTTCTCAAGAAGATTGCTTTCTTTCCTTGTTTTACTAACGTGTCAATCACATGTTTATCAATGGTGTCATTTACAAACGCCACCACTGTATCGTAGTTTTCTGCTCTTCTAGCAGTGAATTCATTTAACTTGTCACTAGTATAACTAAATTTAATTCTTCCTTTATTAGCAAGCTCGAATGATTCTTCAACGAATCCTTTGGAGTCATACACTAATGCTTTAATTACGTTTCTTTTCATGAGTTATCAACCTTTAATCTACTTTGTGGTTATTCACCACTTTCTCTAGGTGAACCGTCCTCCATAAGAGGGTAAGGTCAGAAGAACGGTTCAACTAAGGAGAAAAATATATGTAAACTTGAACTACTCTAAGTTACATCCACAGTCTTTGTTCTTCTTGAGATCAAGTTTCCAAAGACTGTGGAGGTTACAATACGCGTAGATTTCTTCTACGACCTCGTCATTGTCGATACAGAATTCTGCGCGTGGGGATTTACCAGGTTCAAGCATTTTTCTTTGGTTCCCCTTGTTTGTGACGAGTGCGATCCATTCAATGTAGTGATCATCAGTCATTGGATGTGGGATCATGCCGATTTTGGCGATGCATTTGCCTTTCTTCACTGCATAGACAGGGATGTGTTTTTCACTTAATCCCTTTTCATCAATGTGTGGTGTTAATTCTTCCATCTCTTCACCACAGCAAATGATCCTGACCCCAGTGTCTTTTACAACACCGACTATCTGACCACATTTGTTACATCTTAAGAATTTCATTTATGTAAACTTCCTTTCGTTTTGTGGAGGAAGAGAAGCGTTATCTTACGGGGAGTCTAATCTGCTTCTCTCTCTTCCCTTCCTCACCAATATTCTTGGGTTTAGTCAAGCAAAAGTAAAATAACAAATTTGAATGTTGAATATAGGCTTTTACCTATAATCACAAATCTTCTTGACAATATTCCTTATATTAATAAATAATGTGTATAGATAGATCAAAGGAGCAAGAAAATGACTATCAGACATATAAAAGTATTTATAAAGGTCTGTGAGCACGGTTCAGTGAGTAAGGCTGCAGAAGAACTTTGTATTGCACAACCAAGCGTGTCACAAACAATTAAAGAATTAGAGAGTTATTACAACGTAGTGTTGTTTAATCGAGTTAACCATAAACTTCAACTCACTCATGAAGGGGAGCTTCTTTTACAAGAAGCAAAAGATGTCATTCGTGAGTTTGACCAGTTTGAGACCTTAGCAAAAAACGAAGACTTAAACCCAATAATTAAAATCGGCGGCACAATGTCATTCGGCGTCTTTGTTATTCCAACTCTAAACAAAATTTTAAGAAAAGAAATTCCTGGAGTTGATCCTAGATTTTTCATTGATAAACCTGCCGGAATTGAAGAAAAAATTCATCTTGGTGATCTTGATTTTGCCCTTTGTGAAGGTGTCATTAATTCAAAGATGCTTAAATCAACATGTGTTGGAGAAGATGAGCTTATCGCTATATGCTCCATTGACTTTGACGCACCAGAGAAAATCAAACTTCAAGACCTTGGGAAATACAATCTTCTTCTTAGAGAAAGAGGCAATCCTTCTAGAAGAATCTTAGACT
>JAKSVI010000032.1 GCA_024408095.1 Bacilli bacterium | reverse complement strand
TGTTATAAAAGAAGTATATTCTGGTTTTGATTCTAATGTAACTCAAAATAAAGGAACAACATTAGTTACTATTCCGAATCACATTATAAAAGAAGCTAAATATTTGGACTGTAAATCAAAAGTAGAATTAACTAATAACAATCATACGATAAAAGTTAAATCATTTGATTATGGTGAGGCTCGTTTGGTAAGAGTAGTAAGATTTAAATAAAAACTATTATTTTGTTAAATGGAGGAATGAATTATGGCAAAAAGTAGATTAATAGGAGATTATCCGGTTATCGGTATACGTCCTACGATTGATGGACGTAGAGGAAAAATAAAAGTCCGTGAATCTTTGGAAGAACAGACAATGAATATGGCAAAATCTGCCGCTAAACTCATTGAAGAAAATGTATTTTATTCCAATGGTGAACATGTAAAAGTAATCATAGCCGATACAACCATCGGTAGAGTTGCTGAAGCCGCGGCTTGTGCTGATAAATTTAAAAAAGCAGGAGTTGATATCACATTAACTGTCACACCTTGCTGGTGCTATGGTGCTGAAACCATGGATATGGATCCTATGACCATCAAAGCAGTTTGGGGATTTAATGGAACAGAAAGACCCGGAGCTGTTTATTTAGCAAGTGTTTTAGCTACTCATGCTCAAAAAGGATTACCTGCATTTGGAATTTATGGACACGATGTTCAAGAAGCGGATGATACTTCTATACCGGATGATGTTAAAGAAAAAATACTCAGGTTTGCAAGAGCTGCTGTTGCTGCAGCCACTATGAGAGGAAAATCTTATTTGCAAATTGGTTCAGTTACTATGGGAATTGGTGGCAGCATTATTTCTCCTGAATTTTTTGAAGAATATCTTGGAATGAGAGTGGAATCTGTTGATGAAGTCGAAATTATCAGACGTATGGAACAAGGTATTTATAATAAAGCCGAATACAAAAAAGCACTTGCCTGGGTTAAACAATATTGCAATCCTGATTTTGATAAAAATCCTATTGAACTTCAAAGAAGCGAGAAACAAAAAGAAAAAGATTGGGAATTTACCGTTAAAATGGCTTGTATAATTGAAGATTTGTTTAACGGCAATAAGAAATTACCTAAAGGAAGAGAAGAAGAAATGGTTGGTCATAACGCAATAGTTGGGGGCTTCCAAGGTCAAAGACAATGGACTGATTTTTATCCAAACTGCGATTTTCCAGAATCAATACTAAATTCTAGTTTTGATTGGAATGGAGCTCGTGAACCATATGTTCTTGGAACGGAAAATGACACTCTTAACGCTACTTCAATGCTATTTATGAAACTTTTAACCGGAAGGGCACAAATGTTTGCTGATGTTAGAACTTATTGGAGTGGTTCTGCAGTTAAAAGATGTACTGGATATAGTATTGAGGGAAAAGCCAAAGAAGCAGATGGCTTCATTCATTTAATTAATTCCGGAGCATGCTGCGTTGATGCATGTGGAGAATGTAAAGATGAAAAAGGCAATCCAGTCATGAAGAAATGGTGGGACGTTACTGATAATGATATTAAGACAATGATGAAACACACCACTTGGCCGAGTGCGGATTTAGGTTATTTTAGAGGCGGTGGATTTTCTTCTAGATTTGTTACTAGAGCAGAAATGCCTGCAACTATGATTAGACTTAACTTAATTAAAGGTTTAGGTCCAGTGTTACAAATTTGTGAAGGATATACAGTAAAACTTCCAGATGAAGTAACTGATAAACTATGGAAAAGAACAGACTATACATGGCCATGTACTTGGTTTACTCCAAGAATTACGGGCAAAGCTCCATTTGATTCGGCATATAACGTTATGAATAATTGGGGAGCAAATCACGGCGCAATTTCTTACGGACATATTGGTGCAGATTTAATTACACTTTGTTCAATTTTAAGAATTCCCGTTTGCATGCATAATGTTGATGACAAAGATATTTTCCGTCCTGCAAGTTGGAACGCTTTCGGAATGGACAAAGAAGGATCTGACTATAGAGCCTGTGAAGCTTATGGTCCTATGTATAAGAATATTAGAAAATAATCTTTAGTCAGCTACCATAAAGGTTGGTTGACTTGTATCAACCCTATTTGTATAATGATTATGGTTGTGTGGAGAGGTGCCTATCCATGGTACACCCCTCCTTTTTTTAGGCCTGTAGGTATGTTGATTTATCTACGCTTTAGCGTTTCACAACAATAACTAGAAGTAATAACGCGACAATTGCTATTGCAAAGTCGATCATCATTCCTCCTTCTTATACAAATAGACAAGTCAACCTTCTTTATGTGTGATAAAATGATTTTATGCAAAATATTTACGAAACTTTTGAATATCAAAAAATTCAAGAAGAGTTAATTGATCTTTCTAAAACAGAATTAGGAAAAATTCATGTTAAAGAAATGAAAATGTTTCCTAATGAAGGTGATTTGAAAGAATCGCTTTTAGATTTGGATGAGATGCATTCTATTTATTTAAGATTTAAGGAATGCCCAATATTGACCAGTGCGAATGCATTAAATCTAATCGATATCGCCAAAAAGACTGCTTTATTAACCGCAAGAGATTTATCTTTAATCGCGGAAGATATTATTACCAGCAATAAAGTAAAGGCATTTTTCAAAAAAATTGATGTTAGTTATCCCCGTATTCAAAATAAAGTAAATAAATTTTCAGATTTAGATAATTTAGAAAAAGAAATTCACAAAGTAGTCACCAATTCTTTAACAATTGATGATAAAGCCTCAGTAACATTAAAAGAAATTAGATCCAAACTTAAAACATTAGAAGCAAACTTAATCAAAAAAGTAGCGTCTATGTCTCTTTCTTATCAAACTTATCTAAATGATGATAATGTCACCTTACGTGATGGGCATTATGTTTTGCCTGTTAAAACCGCATATAAAAATAAAGTTTTAGGCATCATATATGATGTTTCAGATACCGGCAATACTACCTTCATTGAACCTTTAGAAATTGCGCAATTAAATAATGAAATTGCACAATTAAAAGTGAGTGAGAATGAGGAAATCCGCAAAATATTAAAAGCCCTTACTGCTTTAGTGCTACTTCAGGAATCTGAAATAATAAACAATAATAAAATCATTGCAGAAATAGATTTTTTGCAAACAAAAGTTAAATGGGGTTTAGAACATAACGCTATTATTCCAACCCTTTCTGATACACAGGTTTTATATTTAGAAAACGCTCGTCATCCTCTAATTGATTCCAAAAAAGTGATTGCTAATACTTATTCTTTAGATGAAAAAAGTCGAATAGTGGTCATTTCTGGCCCTAACGCTGGAGGCAAGACTGTTTCTTTGAAAACTGTCGGTCTTTCCTTATTATTGGCTCAATCGGGAAATATGGTTCCAGCAGATAAAGTTGTATTATCCTACTTTAATCACATATATATCGATATTGGTGACAATCAATCTCTGTCCGATAATCTTTCTACTTTTTCCGCACATATGTCACACATTTCAGAAATATTAAAAGTCGTAAAAGGAAAAGACTTGTGCTTGTTTGATGAGCTTGGAACAGGCACTGATCCAAAAGAGGGAGAAGCCCTCGCTTTATCGGTCATTAAATATTTAGAAAATAAGCACTGTTTCGCTATGGTGTCATCTCATTTTGATAAATTAAAAGAATACGCTTTTACAAGTCCAAATATAAAGAATAGTTCAATGATTTTTGATGAGAAATTGTTAAAGCCTACATACATTTATAGTGATGGCACTCCAGGTAGAAGTTATGGTATTGAAGTAGCTAAAAGATACGATTTACCTTTAGAAGTCATTGAATCTGCTAATGATTTCTTATCAAAACAAGATACTTCGCATGGCGATGAACTGATAAAAACCCTTGAAAGTAAAATCATCGAAAACGACCGTTTAAGACACGAAATAGATATTAAGGTAGATAAACTCCTCAAAGAAGAAAAAGCCCTTAAAAATGACCAACAGATGCTTCAAAATAAAAAAGAAGCTCTGCTAGAGAGTGTAAAAGTTGAAAAACAAGAAATAATAGAAAAAACCAGGGAACAAATTGATGAAATTTTAAAAGAGATGCGAACTGGAGATTTGAAGGTTCATGAAGTCATTGAATTAAAGAAAAAATTAGATGATTTACAGGATCAAGAAGAAGAGATTTCTTACAATCAAAATATTGAAGTTGGTGACTACGTAAGTTATCCTTCATTAAACATCGATGGACGCGTTAAAAGAATAAACGGAAACAAAGCAAATGTGCTCACGAATGACGGCATGAGCTTTGATGTTGAAGTTAATAAATTAATGAAGTCAATCGCCCCAAAAAATACTAAAATTTCATCAAATAAAATAAATTATGAGGATAAAATAAATACTAATGTCGGACTAGAACTTAATATTATTGGATTGCGTCACGATGAAGCTAAAGATACGCTCATCAAATATCTTGATAACTGTCGAATCAAACATTTAACAAAAGTTAAAATAATACATGGTTTTGGCAGTGGTATTTTGCGAAAAATGACACATGAATACCTAAATACTCAAAAAGATCTCACATATCGACTTGGAGATGCCTATGAAGGCGGCAGTGGAGCGACTGTTATAACTTTTAAAAATGACTGAGAAAATTAAAAATCTAATTTCTAATTTAAAACACTCTCCAGGAGTTTATTTAATGCATGATAAATCTGGAAAAGTTATTTACGTTGGCAAAGCCAAAGATTTATATAAACGTGTATCTCAGTACTTTTTACGACCTCAAGTCGGAAAAGTAGCTGCCATGGTGTCTCATGTTGATTATTTTGAGACAATTATTGTTTCTAATGAAAAAGAATCGTTCGTGTTAGAGATGAACTTAATTCAAACTCACTATCCTAGATACAACATATTATTAAAAGATGGTAGCCATTATCCATATATTGCTTTAAAAAAAGGTGATGATCTAACTTTATCAATTAAAAGAAATAACAAAGATAAAAAATATGATTATTTTGGACCTTTTCCTAATAGTGGCGCTGCTTATCAAATGGTGGATTTATTAAATAAAATATATCCCATTAGAAAATGTCAACATATCCCTTCTAGTCCTTGCCTATATTATCATCTTGGTCAATGCTTAGCCCCTTGTATAAATAAGATAGAATCTAATAAATATGAGGTAATTCGTAAAGAATTATTAGATTTCTTAAAAGGAAATAACTCTAAAATAAGAAAAGAGTTATACACAAAAATGATGGACGCTAGTGAAATAGAAAATTATGAACTAGCCTCAGAATATAAAAAACTAATTGATAGCATTGATCATATTTCAACTTCTCAAAAAGTGGAATCAAGCGATAAAACAGATCGTGATATATTCGCATATAACACCAGGAACGGATATATATCTTTATCTATCCTTTTATATCGAAAAGGTAAATTATTAGGAAAAGAAGTATATGTTAACGAAGAAGGAATTGAGGATATTTCTACAACAGTTGGTGATTTAATTCTTCAATTTTATAATCGCACTCCTTTGCCAAAAGAAATAGTGGTTAACAGTAATGAAATAATTGATTATTTAAAACCATATTTAGATGTTAATTTCCGTATTGCTCAAAGAGGAAATTTATTAGAATTAGTCTCACTTTGTGAGACAAATGCTAAAAATGCCCTAGATGAATATTTCTCCACCTCTTTAGTAAAACAAGAGAATATAGATTTATTAAAAAAACTACAACAATTACTAAAATTACAAGAAATTCCATATCATATAGAACTATTTGATAATTCTCACACTCAAGGTTCTTTACCAGTTGGAGCTTTAGTTACCTATATTAATGGAGAAAAATGCAAATCTTTATATCGTAAATTCAATATTACTCATGAAGAAAGTAGAGATGACTATGCATCTATGAAAGAAATAGTCACTCGACATTATTTACGAAATAAAACTGAAAATAAGAAAATGCCAGATCTCATCTTAGCAGATGGTGGAGTGAGTCAAGTTCACGCTATTAAAGAAGCATTAAAAGAGATAGATATCAACATACCAACTTTTGGTTTATTCAAAAACGAACATCACCAAACTAAAGGTTTAATAGATGAAAACGGTCTAGAATATCTTCTGGATGACAAAAATAAACAACTCTTTTTCTTATTAACAAGAATGCAGGATGAAGTCCACAGATACGCTATTTCATTCCATATCGACAAACGAAGCAAAGCAATGAAAGCCACCTTTTTAGATGATATAAAAGGATTAGGAAATAAAAGAAAAGAACTTATCTATATGAATTATAAAGATATAAACGAGCTCAAGAACGCTTCCATTGAGGAATTATCTCAGATATTACCTAATGATGTCGCCACAAACTTATATAATAAAATTCATAATATAACTTGAAAACGCCACCATATTTCATTATTATAATTATCGCAACATATGCCCTCGTAGCTCAGTTGGATAGAGCAACTGCCTTCTAAGCCGTAGGTCAGGCGTTCGAGTCGCCTCGAGGGTACCATA
>JAKSVI010000031.1 GCA_024408095.1 Bacilli bacterium | reverse complement strand
AAATTATTAACAATCTTTGTCTTTATTACTGATTTTTTATGTATTCACCCTTTTTATGATGGCAATGGCCGCGTATCTAGATTATTAACAACATTCCTTTTGCTAAAGTATGGTTATGAATTAGATCAATATTATTCTTTGTCGTATGTTATTTTAAGTAACGTGAATGAATACTATGAAACCTTAGAAAAATCATCAATAGGTTGGCATGAAGATAAAAATGATTATGCCTTCTTTACTCACTTTATGCTCAAATGCCTCAAGGAAGGTTATGAAAAACTCGCATATATTATTGAAACCAACAATATGAGTGGCGTTGCAAACGATAAGGTGCTTAAAGTTATTAATGATTCAAAACTGCCTATAACAAAAGCTGAAATTGAGGAAGTTTTAATTAATTTATCAAGAACCACAATTGAAAAATCATTAAAAGAGTTAACTGATTCATTAAAAATTCAAATGATTCAGAGTGGCAAATATGCAAAATATTACAAAATTTAATTGCATAAAATTTGCGAAAAATATGCAATTAAAATGTATTATTTCAGCCGATGTTGATAAATCTGTAATTAAAAAATCCCTAAAAGAATTAGTTGATTGTTCAAAGATTCAAATGATTTAAAGCGAAAAGTACACGAAATATTACAAAACTAATTGAAAAAATGTCGTAAATTAATGGTGATTTAATACTTGAACACTTAATGCGGAAGTGAGTTCACCTAATTTTTGATTAAATTTTTCTATTTCAATATTATCTTTATTGCTGGAGTTTAATGTAAAAATTGTTTCAAGTCTCTCTTCAGCTCCATCTTTAATGATTTGTGTATTAACATCTGACACTGTGCAGCTATATTCTTTTGCTAAATTTAAAATGATAGACATAGCAGGGGTTTCACATTTTGTAACAACAATAATAGTGGGACTGATATGCGATACGCGATGTTCTAATCTTCTAAATGTAATGAGAACAATCATGACAACCAATGTACCACCTAAGGCTAAAATAAAGTTAAAAGATCCACAGGCAAGGCCTATTGCCATTACAAGCCATATTGTACCAGCTGTAGTAAGACCTTTTATGCCCCCATTATTATGAATTATGGCACCAGCTCCTAAAAATCCAACGCCGGTAATAACTTGTGCTGCCAATCTGGCAACATCTCTTCCTTGCTGGGTAGGGAAACCATATATAGAAATAATCATGACAATGCAAGAACCAAAACCAACCAGCAGGTGAGTTCTAAGGCCTGCACTTCTTCCTCTTTTTTCTCTTTCAAGTCCAACTAATCCACAGAGAAAAACACATAATAAAATAGCTATTGTGCATAATACAAAATTTCCCCAGGGAAAACCATTTGGAGCGACCTTCTCGTTTAAAAAGTTTGCTATCCACTGATCAATAGTTATCATAATATATCCCCCTTGGATAATTATATGTTAATTATTTTCAAGCAATATATCAATATAATGTTTTTTTTGTTATAGTTTTCTCTTATAAGGGTTTTTTAATTATGTTATAATTCAAAAAGAGTAAATTATGCCTAATTGTAAAAATTGCCATGCCCGAATAACAAAATTTGATACTGATATTTGCCCAGTTTGTGGCTGTAAAAATCCACTTGAAGGAGTCACTTCTGAAACTGTAGAGATAACTAGTCAACTCGATGCAAATAATCCTAAATTCAAATTGTATCGACCAAGATTAAAATATGTTACTTTTATGTTTTTTGTTTTTATTGGATTTACTGGCGCTGGATTTTTCTACATGTATAAAAAGAAAATGGGACTGATTTGGCTTGTAGCTAATCTTGTTTTTATAGCCGCTGTTGGTTCTTTATTTGCTTTTTTAAGCCCATTAGGCATTCTTTGGTCATATCTCATAATGTTATTTATTACTTATGCAGTTAACATAATTGTTGGCTGCGTTTATATTGCAAGGCACAATATAAAAGATGGTCATGGAGAATTCATGAAATAATGCAAAGATATTTTGCAAAATTAATTGATAATAAAGTTGTGTTAGAGGATAGTGATGTTCATCATCTTTTACATGTGATGAGAGCCAAAAAAGGCGATCATATAGAAGCAGTAATTGTCTCAAAAGCTTACATTTGCGAGGTTTTTAACACAAATCCACTAGAAATTAGAATTATGAGTGAAATAGATACGAATCCTGAATTAATGGTTAATGTAACTCTTTTCTTTGCGCTTGCTAAAGGGGACAAAATTGATTTTGTAATTCAAAAAGCAACAGAACTTGGTGCTTCAAAAATTGTTTTGGTAAAGACAAAGAGAAATGTTGTTAAATTTACAGATGAAGATTTCAAAAGGAAACTCAGTAGATTTAATACAATTGCTAAAGAGGCAAGTGAACAATGCCACAGAAATATTATTCCAGAAATTATTGGAATTGTTGATGTTAGAGAAATTCCTCGTTCTATATTATGCGATCAAAATTTTGTTGCATATGAAGAGTTATGCAATCAAAAACCTGAAATTTTTATTGAGAAAGATACTAAAAGTGTATCAATTTTTATAGGTAGTGAAGGTGGGTTTGAAAAAGATGAAATCTTATCTTTGAGCGAAAAAGGTTTCAGACCTGTTTCTCTTGGTAAGAGAATTTTACGAACAGAGACTGCTGCTATATATTCATTAAGCGTCTTTTCGTATTTAATCGAAAATAAATAGTAGGTTATTATTATGACTTTTATGTTTGTTTCTTTGGGCTGTAAAGTTAACTCTTATGAGACATCTGCTTTAAGATATAAATTTTTAGAACATGGCCTAATTGAAGACAAAAATAATCCAGATATTATAGTTATTAATACATGTTCGGTAACAGCAGTTGCTGACCAAAAATCACGGCAAAACATACGTAAAATGAAAAGAATTTTTCCAAATGCAATTATTGTTGTGATGGGGTGTTATTCTCAAAAGTCTCATGTTTTTATATCTAAAGAAATACGGCCAGATATAGTAATTGGCACAAGCAAAAGATCCCAGATTTTAAATCTTATAGATGAGGTTAAAAACAACAATAAAAAAATAGATGCTACCGATGATCAAAGCAGACTTTTTGAGTATGAAGAATTAGGTATTGCATCGTTAAGTGAAAATGTAAGAGCCTATTTAAAAATTCAAGATGGTTGCGACAATTTCTGTAGTTATTGTCTAATTCCTTATGTAAGAGGAAAAAGCAGAAGTAGAAATTTTGAAGATATTATCCAAGAAGCAAGGTTTATAACTCAAAAAGGCTATAAAGAAATAGTTTTAACTGGCATTCATGTTGGCGGATATGGTCACGATAATAGTGGAAAATCATTTTCTGATTTAGTTGAGACTATTCTTAAAATAGAAGGTTTAAACAGATTAAGAATATCTTCGATTGAAGAAAGCGAAATTGATGACAAGCTTATTTATTTGTTGTCTAACAATAATAAACTAGCAAAGCACCTACATATTCCTTTGCAGTCCGGATGTGATGCTACACTAAAACGCATGAATAGAAAATATACGTGTGAACAATTCTTAACAAGAATCAAGCAAATAAGATCTTTGGTTCCAGATGTATGCATCACAACTGATGTAATAGTGGGATTTCCAAATGAGACTGAAGATGAATTCAATGAAACATATAAGTTTATCAAACAATGTGATTTCAACATGCTCCATGTCTTTCCTTATTCATCCAGAGAAGGAACTATTGCTAGTAAAATGGATGGACAAGTTATACCAAACATAAAAAAAGAAAGATGCGATAAGTTATTAAAATTAAGCGAAAATTTATGGGAAGACTATTCTGAATCTTTTATAGGAAAAGACATTGATATTCTTGTTGAAGAGAAAGAAAATGACTTTGCTATAGGCCGCGCTTCAAATTATTTACATATTAAATTCCTAGATAGCAAAGCTATTCCGGGAGATATAGTTAAAATAAAAATACAAAAAGATATGATACTATCGAAATAAAATATAGAATCCTAGAAGATGTCAAAATTTTATTGACTTTTCTTATACATTATTAATATAATTACTATCGTTATCTAAGGAGGAACTATTTATGGCAGTCCCACAGAGAAGAATAAGCAAAACTCGCAAAAGATTAAGAAGAACACATTTTAAACTTGAAGCATCAGGTTTAGTTACTTGCCCAAATTGTGGTGCAATGATCAAATCACACCATGTTTGTCCAAAGTGTGGTTATTATGCTGGCAAAGCACAATATCTTAACGGCAAGCTTGTAACAAAAGAAACAGAAAAGAAAGTTGAAAATACAGGTAAAAAATCAACTAAAAAAGCCGCTGCAAAAAAAGCCGAAAATAAATAAATTTTATTTATTGATAAAGAGAACCCATGAGGTTCTTTTTTTATGTAAATAATGATTAGGGATAAATCTAAGTGTATAATAAAGATGGAGGATTTAAATTATGAATTATAATAAATTAATTGATCATACCTTGCTAAAGCAAGATGCAACACCCGAAATGATTGTGAAACTTTGCGAAGAAGCAAAAGAATTTGATTTTATGTCTGTCTGCGTAAATCCTAGTTATGTCCCTTTAGCATCTTCATTACTTCTTAACACTGATGTTAAAGTTTGCACAGTTATAGGATTTCCTTTGGGAATGAATTTTACGCGTACAAAAATTGATGAAGCCAGACTTGCTATTGATCAAGGTGCAGATGAAATTGATATGGTTATTAATGCTGGGATGCTAAAAGCAGGGCACGATGATTATGTTGAACAAGAAATAAGAATGTTAAAAGATGTAGCTGGCGAAAAAATATTAAAAGTTATTATAGAAACATGCTTGTTAACTGATGAAGAAAAAGTAAGAGCTTGTTTAGCTGCTAAAAATGCAGGTGCTGATTTTGTTAAGACAAGTACAGGTTTCTCAACTGGTGGTGCCACTGTTCACGATGTCGAACTCATGAGAAAAACAGTAGGTCCTAATATGGGTGTAAAAGCTAGTGGTGGAGTTCGCACTCATGAAGATTTACTTAATATGGTAAAAGCAGGTGCGAGTAGAATAGGCACTTCAAACGGAACAAAAATCATTTAGAAATTTTTCAATTTTTGATTAAAATTACTGCAAATCTCATATATTTTTCAAGATTTTTGTTACCGTTGAGTTTTCTTTACAAAATTTTTTCTGAGAAAATAAAAGAGTGTGAATGCAAAAATTAAATCATTCATGTGGAATCTTTTATAAAAAGAGTTGAAATACTTATATTAAAACTAGTAATATATTTAAGCGTAGTCGCTCAAGGAGGTGAACATCATGCCAAAAATAGTCGTTAGAGAAAACGAATCATTAGAAGATGCTCTTCGCAGATTCAAACGCCAAGTAAATAAGGCTGGTACAATCCAAGAAGCGAAGAAAAGAGAATTCTATTTAAAAAAAGGTTTAAAAAGAAAACTCAAATCTGAAAACGCACGTCGCAAGAACCACAAATAATTATTGGGCTTTTGAAGCCCGAAATCGCAGGGTAGAGCAGTCTGGTAGCTCGTCGGGCCCATAACCCGGAGGTCGATCGGTTCAAATCCATCCCCTGCAACCAAACAGTTCAATTGAGGATGAACCCCTCTTTGATTAAGTGAGACTCCTAATTAAGTTCTCACACATGATAATTTGTCATATCGGTCATGTAGGCCTGAAGGCCAAACTCAGTAGGATGGGTGTCAAATTATGATGGTGTAACTCCCAAACATTAAGTTGATTACACAAATAGCAAGAAGTCTTCGTGCTTTGCTAGCCCTTTGGGAGGAGCGGCTTCTTGCAAATAATAAAAGACCCTCAATGAGGGCCTTTTATTTTGATTTTTTTCGTTTTTCTAATCTATCTATCATCTCTTCATCTTTTTTAGACAAATGCCATGAAGTATAGGGCTTTGAAAATTTGTTCGCGGGTAAATTATAAACCTTAAATTTGTTTATGAATGATGGTCTGGTGTCTCTTGGATTTGGATTTATTGTTAATCTTTGATATGTACCAGGCTTATCACAAACTCTTTCTAAAGAATGAGTCATTAAATAACCATCAATAGTAATTTTACCATTAATAATTTCTTCTTTAACAGCAACTACTATAAAAGGATGACCAATAGATCCTTTATAGACTCTAAAGTGATATTTATCTAGACCATTGTATTTTTTATATTTCATTTTTCCGTTTTTGAATATGCTTCTTTCAAAACATCGATCAACATATAATCTTCAATGTAATATAATGATGGCCCTTCTAAAACATTACCTATCAATTGTCCTAAACGCATGTCAGGATATTTTTTCCAAATATTTTCAATTTCAGCCAAAATTTTAGGAATACGATTTGGATTTCTCATATTTTTCTCCTTTCTGGTGTTGCCATAAGGAGAAATAAAAACCATCCAAATGAAAACACCTATTTTTTGTAACTAACTGCTGATATCCCTATCAACAATAGTTACTGGTGTTTCATCCCTCGTTGGATGGCCTCTGAATCAAATCATAAATTTGTGTGGAGCGTGGAATTGATTTTGTTTATAAGAACGTCTACTGACTGCGACCTCTTTTCTTATAACTCACAATTCTTCTGGGCGATGCTTTCCACATTGGTAGATTTTAACACATCCAATCTACCAATAAATATTAAGGTGTCTCTATCGTTTACCTGCGTATGGTTGACATTTAAGTACATAGCGCCGATAGTCTGTTAATATTTATATATTTATTATATCAATATATTTGATATATGTATATTAAAAACGTTGAAATTTTATACAGCAATATAACAGCATTGATATAATTCAGTGCTGTTTTTTTGTAACTCAACTAGCAGTATGGTTAAATTTAGTTGAC
>JAKSVI010000030.1 GCA_024408095.1 Bacilli bacterium | reverse complement strand
GTTTTTTCGTCGTGGACTTTATGAAAAAAATACTTGATAATTGTAGGTATGAAAAAATCGAAAGAAAAAACAAGCAAGGACTTAATCTGCTTAGCTTTATATCAGCTATTGCACACTATGACATATGATGAAATATCGGTTAAAGACATTTGCGACAAAGCAGGAGTGTCGCGTATGTCTTTTTATCGTAAATACAATAAAAAAGACGACATATTTATAGATTTTTGCGACGAACAATTCGCAAAATTTTATGATGAAATCAATATCCAAAATATTTCTACAGGTTATGACTTCGTTTTATCACTTTTCAAATTCATTATGAAATTTGATAGACAACTAATCGTTATGAAAAAAGCAGGAAAGCTTGATTTATTGCAAGACCAATTAGCAAATTATGGAAAATATATTTTAGTTAGACTCGATCATGCTGAAGTTGCTTATTTAAAAGAAAACCCTCTCACTATTCCTTTTTTAAGTGGAGGAGCTTACAACATTATTAAAAAGTGGATTGATGAGGGATTTAACAATACCCCAGAACAAATGACTAACTGGGTGCTACATTTATTTGATAGTTAATCTTTCTTAATATATTTGATATATTCATATTGGTCGACAGAATCGGCCATTTTTTTCATTTGTTCTAATGTAGCATTATATAAAAACATCTTATTATCAGCTTCAGAAAAACCAAGTTTTGGAAAAATTGGAGTTCCAATCAAAATTGTTTGACGTGGTTTTTTGCTGTACCAAACTTTTCTAAAAGTTGTAACAATTGGAACAACCGGACTTTGTGTTCTTGCTGGATAAGCAAAACTTCCCCATTTAAAATTTCTTATTTTGGTGTAATATGGCCAAATATGAGCTTCGGGGAAAATTAGAATATTCTGATTTCGATTTATGTAATAATCCAAACTTTCAATCATCTTTCTTGCATTGTGGATATCTTTTTTATCAGGTAATGGCAAATACCCTAGAGCGCGGCAAAGGTGCTTAACAAACGGCATAGACAAAGAATCGCTATATCCTATGATGTTTGTTCTTTTAAATGGGAACAAGAAAGCTTGAATTTTGAAAGCATCACAATAAGCAACATGATTACTATAAATATAACAACCCATTTTTCTTACGGGTTTAAGGTTTTTTCTTCCTTTAACTTTTACGCCCATGAAAATTAAAATTAGTGACAAAATAGGCTGGGCAATTCCATAAAATAAAATTGCAGAAAAGAAACGATTTACTGGGTTTTTGCGGAGATAATGATAATTTTCAGGAACAGGAGGACGTGATAAACCTATCTGATCAAAATCATCATTTAATTCATCAGACCAATAAATAACGTGTGTCTTTTTCCATTCTTTTTTTGGCATGTTATTTGCCTTCTTTACCAACGTGTTTAATTACTTTCCATGACGATCTCTTTTCTTTATGAATAAGACCGTCAATAAATGCAATACCAAATTCTCCAAATACTAGGAAATATGTCAAAATAGAAGCAGCAATTGTTCCTCTTGTTAGCTTCAAATGTTTGTTGTCTCTGATAATAACAATTGTCGCTATAAAAGCGAATGTCGCATATAAAATTAGAAAATATCCCAATCCTGACATCCAAACTGTAAAAGTAAACTTAGGTGCAAAGAATATTGAAGCAATTGCGAATGACCAGGAAAGAATTATAAATATAATGAGTACAACGCAGTACGAAACTAACGGAATAACTGAAACATTGTATTCAAATAAAGCAATATTGTATTTCTTTTTAGTGTTGTGATTATAAATCTTTCCGCCATGTTTAAGATGTTTGCGCTTTTCAAAAAATCCCCATACCCATCTAACATGTTGGTGATGCATCTCTCTGAAATTTGTGCATTGTTCATCGTAAAATTCACAATAAGGATAGTATTTCATATAAACATCATGGTAGAAGCAATAGCAGGTTAATTGGACGTCTTCTGTCATACCAGTAAAAATCCAACCTCCAGCATCATCAATAACTTCTCTTGCAACAAAGTAACCTGTGCCGAATAAATTACATTTTTTAAACATAAAACTTCTACCGCGAGACGCAAATTGATTTAGGTATGAAAAAAGAATGGCGCTTCCCGCCGCAATCCAGTTTTTATTTGCATTAGTAAAATTACGATATCCACTACCTACTTGAACACCGGTTTGATAGAGGTCGTTCATTGTCTCAATATAGTTTGGTGAGACGACATTATCGGCATCAAAAACCATATAAGCATCATATAAAATGTTTGAATTTTTAAAATGTCTCACGCATTCTTGAATAGCGAAACCTTTAGTTTTTCTTTCTGGTGTTAACTCATCTCTAACGAAATAATTAAAACCATATTTTTTTACAATCTCAACTGTTGGATCATCTTCCGATTCAACGATAACCCAAACATCGTATAATTTCTTATCATAAGTTTGCTTTTCGAGTGAATTAATTAATGTCTGTATGACTTTATGTTCATAACGTGCTGGAACAAGAATTCCAAATTTAGCTTTTTTATCAGAATGAGGAACTTGTGGAACCTTTTTGAAGGATAAAACAATATAAATCAAATAATACCAACTCATGCCTAAAAATAAGGCAGCGATTACGCCCCAGCATATAGCAATAAGGTTCATCATCAACTGGTAATCAATCATTTATGGTTTTCCTCCGATAATATGAATTTTTTAAACCTTAAATTGCGTCTTATATTGTTATTCGTGTAAATAACATTCATTTCTTTTCTGTTTGATACAAACAAAATAATGAGATATAAAACCATCCACATTCCACCTAGCAAAATAAAATGAAGGGGTTGTAATGGATAATTATTAGCAAGTAAATATGTGACCAATATCGAAGTTGGCAAGACAATAATTAAAGGAAGCAAATCAAAATAGAACATACCTTTAAATAGATCGGCAGTTGAACCTCTCACATATTTGTGAGTTGGGACAGTAAAAAGCCAAATAAATGCAAGATAGATAAATAATGCACCAGGGAGAATATATTTGTAATATAAGCGGCATGTTCTATTAAAGTAGCATAGAGCTGTTAGTGAACCGAAAATAAGAACTGTAATTAACCCAAAAATTATTAAACTAGGGATGAATCTTAATCCTTTATTTTTTGAATGATATGTAGCAATAATTCCTGGTAAGAACAATACTAAAGGAATAAAACACAAACCGATACATAACATTCGTGGACTGCCAATATAAGACATTCCTTCTTTTGTCAGCAAAAGAGATGATAAAGCAATAACAACTCCTACAATTATTGAAACGATTAATTTTCTGATGGTTCTCATTGTATCGTTTGACAAAATAATCTCATCATTAGTTTCTTTAACACTATTAACGATTTCAGGATGTCTAAGATGATACGCCATATAAATAGGAGGATAAAAAATAACCATACTCATAAGTAAATCTTTGGTTTCAACATTCATGAATATATCTGTTTCAACAACGCCATGAGCGGTAATACAAGCAAAAGCCAATAAATAAATGAATGAATCAGCTGCCTTTTTCTTAAACAACAAATAAATAATACAAATTAAGAAATATAGCATGAAGCCATAATAGAAAATCGCTCCAACAATTCCATATCTTAACAAGATATCAAAAAAAGTGCTATGAGCAGAAACAAACGGAGCTACTGTTGGGTTTGGTCCCATTAAGGATAAAGAATATCCTTTCATTATTTCTTTTGAAACCATATGTCCTCTGCCAAACGCTAAATAAAACGGGTTCTCATTTAGCAAAGTCCATACACAATTCCAAATGTTTGTCCTGTTGGAGAATGACCCAATAGATTCCAATGAATATGTTTTTTGAATAAAGCTATGTAAATTAATCACAAATGGAACATTATTTCTTAAACATATAGCAAAAGCCAAAACTAGAATTCCAACAATTTCAACCACAAAAACAATAAATAAAGTAGTTTTTAATACCTTTTTATGAGCATAACCATAGATAATGCGATAAATAAAATATAAACATACAGCAGCAGTTAAAATAAACATTACAGAGGTGCAACCAGTAAATAAGTTACCGATTAATAAAATGATAATTAAAACAGTGTTGTACCAAGCACTTTTTCGGTGATCTACAACAATAAGCATTAAAATAGCAACTAAAAATCCAGCTGAATAAATATTAGGATTCATCATCACTATTGATCCAACACCAGTATTGCTTTTATTTAGTAAGATATTCAAATAAACATCCTTTTCAACAAAAAATGAAGTTACAAGATAGATTAGCATTACAAAAGCAAAGCAGTAAGCAATCCAATATGTCATTTTTTGTGATACAACTGATTTTTTTCTTGGGTTGAAGAATATGTATATAACAACTATAGAAATTAGTGCCTCAATAATGGCGACTGTTTTCATATATGGAGTGATGGTTATGGTAACCTCTGAGACGTTTGAAAAAGTTATTGAATCTGGAGCGTTCCAAATTCCGAGAAAAACAGAAAATCCAAAAAATAATGCGAGAATTAACGGGAAAATTTTAATTTTCTCACCATTCTTTTTTCTCTCAACAATAAAATAAAAAATTATCAAAATAAGAATTAAAACCGAAACTAAACCAAAAGAAAGTGGATCAAATCCATTTTTCATATCCGTATAAAGTAAAGGTGCTATATTTTCATTTAAGAAACAAGTTAAACTTATAATTGCCCAGAAGACAACTGCTGTTAGTGTAAATCTAGTTTTGCTCATACAATACAAGTATTATAAATGCATTATCTTTGTTTGTCTATATAGACAACAAAAAAGATCTTAAATATTTATTGACCACATCTTAGTTTTTTTGGCCAATAGTTATATTTCTTATTTTTAACGACCAATAAATGTATAGCTAAAATTAAAGAACATGTATCGCTAATGAATAACGCTATCCAAATTCCATCTGATCCCATCAAATATGGTAATAAGAAAGCAAATAATAACGGAAAGAATAATGTTCTAAATAAAGACATTATGAACGAAATAAAACCATTATTTAAAGCTGTGAAAAATGCACTCGTAAAAACAGGGATCCCAATAAATAAATAAACTAATGAAAAGAATAAGAACGCTCTAAATATTAAGTTAATGTATTCTGTATCGCCTTGCCCGAATGCTAAAGACAATGGATACGATAATGCATAACTTAATGCACACATTGAGACACATGCTATGGCAATAATTTTTATACTTTTAACTGTTAAATTTTGCAGTTCTTCATTATTTTTGGCACCATAATTAAAGCTTATTAATGGGGCTACACCCATTTCATATCCAAAGAAAATTGCTAAAAAAATCAAACAAACATACATTATTACACCATAAGCTGCTACACCATTAGTGCCAATATATTTTGTTAGCTGGTAATTATATATTATTGTAACAACGCTTAATGAGACATTAGTGATAAATTCGCTGGAACCATTTGTAATACATTTTAATAAAGCTTTTCCATCAAATGATGTTTTGCCCAATCTTAATAAAGATTGATTTTTGAAAGAAAAATATAAGATTGAAGAAACGGCACCTATAGTTTGACAAATGCCAGTTGCAACCGCCGCACCTTTTACGCCCATTCCTAATCCTGGGACAAAAATTGCATCCAAAATTATATTAAATAATCCACAGGCAATCGTTATTATTGTGCTTAAATTTGTTTTTTCGGCAACAATAAAATATGACTGAAATTCCATCTGCAAAATAAATAATGGAATAAAACAAATCATGATTTTGCCATACTCATTACAATATGGGGCAATTGAACTATCTGCTTGAAGCGCCTCGACAATATTAGGCATAAAGAAATAAACTAAAATTGATAAGCCAATGCCAAAACCAGCAGATACATAAACAAACAAAGAAAAATATTGATTAGCTTTTTCTTTATCATTTTCGCCAAGTTTTTTTCCGATAAGGGCACTTCCGCCAGCACCAATCATAAATCCAACAGCGCCGAGAAGCGAAATGACTGGATAAATGAAGTTAACACCTGCAAAGGCTTCTTTGCTCACTCCTGAAATAAAAATGCCATCAACCATGGTATAAATACTTGTGAAAAGCATCATTAAGATACTTGGTAGGACAAATCTAAATAATTTTTTATATGTGTAGTGTTCGTCAAGTTTATAGGTCGCCATATATCTTGATTATTAAATCAAATAATGACCAGCGATGTCAACCTTTCTGAAAATCCTTGTGTCGCGGTTCGCTGCTGCCACCAATAAAAAAAGACGCAAATGCGTCTATTTTTATAAAATGGTGGCCCAAGCAGGAATCGAACCAGCGACACAAGGATTTTCAGTCCTTTGCTCTACCTACTGAGCTATCGGGCCCTTTCATTTGCGTAACCGGTTTCTGTTGTTAGCTCGCGCAAATTTATTGCACAAATTGGCGGACCAGATGGGAATCGAACCCACGATCTTCTCCGTGACAGGGAGACATGTTAACCGCTACACCACTGGTCCAGTGCTTTTATATTATCAAAGAAATAACTTAATAAATCAAGAATTATTGAATAACTTTTTTTAACTTTTGAAAATTTTTTTAATAAAAATGACAATTTCTTGCGAACTATATTAGTAAAGGAGGACATTTATAATGCCTAATATTAATATTGGGATTCAGAAAGAAAACGATGTCATTGAATTATTAAATAACAAATATATAAAAGATTTAGATAATAATGCTCGGTTCTTTATTGAGAGATTATTTGATAAGCTAGATGATTCTGAATCCATTATTTGTGAAAGAGTCGAGGGGTTTGTAAAGCCAGATTTTTTCATCAAATATAAAAAGAAAACAAAATATATTTCTATGAAAAGTGGAAAATCTTCGGTTGTGCACCAAGAAGATATTAAAAAATTCCTAAATTTTCTTAGAGAATATAATGTTTCAAAAAGAACGTTGCAAACCATTCTTTATTTTCAATTTGGAGATGGAACTATGGATGGAACAGGAAAAAGAAGATGGTCATATGAAGAAACTGTTTTTATTTTGAAAGAAAGAATAAAGGAAGCCAATGATGAACTAAATAATAATAAAGATTTAGTAATAGCTATAACTGAGCGAGCTTTATTTCAAGGAACAAGTGTTGATTACCCAAAAGCAACATACATTTATCATGGTGACAAAGATTATGGGATTGTAGTGAGCGAAAAGCAAATAATAAAACATCTGTATAACAAATGAGTTAATCTAATCACATACTGGTTAGATTTTCTTTTT
>JAKSVI010000003.1 GCA_024408095.1 Bacilli bacterium | reverse complement strand
AACAACAGTAACATTTGAAGATATATATCGTAATGTAATTAACACAGACGGAATGCCTTATGAGATGAAGAAATTCTTCGATAGAATATGCGATGGATGTGATGCTAAAATTATCTAGTAGCAAAAAGCAGATGGAATCTCTTCCACCTACCTTAATGAAACGCTATCCAAGGTGTTTGTTTTTTATGTATTGTAATTTTTGCAATTAATTTTGTTGTTTTTTCTTTAAATTAAATTGTTTGATTACAAAAAATATTATTAATCCGCAACATATGGGAGAAGAGCCATATATCTAGCGTTTTTAATAGCTACAGCTAATTCTCTTTGATGTTTGGCGCATGTTCCAGTTGCACGTCTTGGTGAAATTTTGCCATTTGGTGCAATGAACATTTTTAATGTTTCAACATCTTTATAATCAATGTATTTGACATTATTTTTCTTAAAATAGCACACTTTTTTGTGTGGTCTTACTTTTTTAAAAGCCATAATTTAAATTCCTTTCATTAAAATGGAAGGTCATCATCAGGCAAGTCTAATGAATCAAGATTTTTGCTATCTTCTTGGACAGGTGCATCATCGAATGGTGGAACCTCAGGTTCACTATTTTCGACTGTTCCTTTAGGTTCAAGGAATTGAACTGAGTCGCAAAGAACTTCAATAACGCTTCCTTTACTTCCATCTTGTCTTACAAAACTTCTTTGATTTAGACGGCCTTCGACGCCTACTAAAGAACCTTTTCTAGTATATTTACTTACTGTGTCAGCAGTTTGAGTAAAGGCAACACATGGAATAAAACTTGTGGATTTCGTTCCATCAGGATTTTTCATTCTGTTGTCTAATGCAATTGTGAATGAACACACTGCATTACCAGAAGTGGTTTTTTTGAGTTCTGGGTCTCTTGTAATTCGACCCACTAAGACTACTCGATTAATCATAAAGATTATCCTCCTTATTCGTGGTCAACAACAATTAAATGACGTAACACACTTGGGTTAATGAGAACCAAACGATTGAATTCATCAATTGCTTGATTACCCATGGACACTTTTAGAACAACATAGTAGCCTTTAGTCTCATCCTTAATTGGATAAGCTAAGTCACGTAAACCTAATGAAGTATCAGTTTTAGCAATTTCACCACCATTATCGGTGAGAATTTTTGCTAATTTTTCCATTTCGGCTGTACGAGCAGCTTCGTCTAAGTCGGCCTTTAAAATGTACATAATTTCATATTTGCGCATTTTTTCTACCTCCCTTTGGTCTTCTGGCTGTCATCTATTTAGTAACAGCAGAGGGTATTTGCTAACTTTTAGCATACGTATTATACACACAGCATGTATATATGTAAAGCGCAACGCAACCCATGTACATAAAAAGTAAGAAATATGTATGTGTACGTTTTAATTTAGGAAGCTATAGGCACAACGCAAATAGGACGATAACTCTAATTTAAAAATTCGTCATGCCTATAGCTGAGATACTTTTTTGTACCTCTTACTATGTATAGTTCGACGAATTTTCGTAATTTTATTAAAAATATTTAAAAAAGTTAAAAATTATCTATCTTTCATCATTGGAAAGAGAATAACTTCACGAATATTTGGTTGGTTAGTTAAAAGCATTACTAAACGATCAATACCCATTCCAATTCCACCTGCTGGAGGCATTCCATATTCAAGAGCTTCGACAAAGTCGATATCCATTTCATTTGCTTCATCGTCTCCTAATTCTTTGGCCTTTAATTGAGCTTCAAATCGAGCCTTTTGATCGATTGGATCATTGAGTTCTGTATATGCATTAGCAAGTTCATGGCCATTTACAAATAATTCAAATCTTTCAACATAACGGGGATCAGTTCCCATTTTAGTTAATGGTGAAACTTCTATTGGATAAGTATGAACAAATGTTGGTTGAATTAAACTTTCTTCACAGAAGACTTCAAAGAATTCATTCATGACATGGCCAACTGTATTCTTGTGATTTTCTAATTTGACACCTTTTTCATCGGCAAGATTCTTTGCTTCTTCAAATGTCTTAATGTTTCTAAAGTCAATCCCAGTTTTTTCTAATATTAAGTCTGCCATCGAAATCCATCTAAATGGTTTGTGAAAATCAATAACTTTATCTTGGTAAGTTATAACATCACTACCGGTAACATCTTTTGCAGCTTTTCTAATCATTCCTTCGGCTAATTTTCTCATGCCTTGTAAATCTGAATATGCTTGATACGCTTCGATGGTTGTGAACTCAGGATTATGAGTGGCGTCCATTCCTTCATTTCTAAATAATCTTCCGATTTCATAAACTCTTTCCATTCCACCGACAAGAAGGCGTTTTAAATTCAATTCTGTTGCAATTCTCAAGTAAAAATCACGATCTAAGGCATTCATGTGCGCCACAAATGGTCTTGCATTTGCTCCTCCAAGAATAGGTGAAAGCACAGCTGTTTCAACCTCTACATAACCCTGAGAGTCCATGTAATTTTGGATACTTCTTATCAATGCTGGGCGAGCAAAAGCCACTCTTCTGGCTTCATCATTCATAATTAAATCTAAATATCTTCTTCTGCTTCTTTCTTCAACATCAGTTAAGCCATGAAATTTCTCTGGTAATGGATGTAAACACTTACATAAATGTTTGTATTTTGTAGCGCGTACTGTAAGTTCTCCTGTACGAGTCATCATGACTCTACCAGTGAGTCCAACAATATCGCCAATATCTGCTAATTTAAATAATTCGTAGTTCTTTTTACCAACAACATCGATTCCAATATATGACTGAATGTTACCAGTTTTATCTTGAATGTTGATAAATGAAGCTTTCCCCATCTTTCTAATAGCTTTAATTCTTCCTGCTACTGAAACGACAAGATTCATTTTATCTAATGCTTTGGAAGATTTTTTATTACATAACGCTCTAATTTCTTTAACTGAATGAGTAACCTTAAAAGCTTGACCATATGGATCAATTTTCATTTCTTTATATTTAGCGAGTTTTTCTCTTCTAAACATCTCTTGGTCATTTAAGTTTTGGTTGTTGTCCATAAAAATAATCTCCTTTTTGCCTTGTTAAGTATAGATTAATAATTGAAATTTAACAAATAAAATTTCATTTATTCATCATAATTGAAATCTGAATTTTGTAAGATATCCTCTAAACTTTTATATGTAGTTAGTTCACTTGATAAACGTTTTCTAATATTTTTTGAATTTGGAAAATTAGTAAAGAATTTAGGAGCGATTGTTCGATAAATCCTCATTGCTTTATCTTCACCTTTTTCTTCTATCAATAATTTTGCTAGATTTTTGCAATAATCCGCTTGTTGTAAAAAAGATCTATTTTGAGAATAATTTTCTCCACCATACAATGCATTAATTTCCCTTATTAATTCAGGATTTCCAACCCCACCTCTAGCAATCATTACAGCATCGGCTCCAGTAATATCCAAAGCCTTTTTTGCATCTTCGAAATTAAAGATATTTCCAGATACTGCTATTGGCACGTTGACCTTACTTTTTATATTTTTCAGATATTCCCATCTTGGCTCGCCCATATATAAATCTTTGGTTGTCCTTGCATGTATTGCTATTAAAGAAACACCGGCATTTTCTAACTCTGAAATTACTTCTAAAAAATTGAGGTGTTTTTCGTCCCATCCTAATCTTATTTTTGCAGTAACTGGTAGACCTGTAGCTTCCTTAATTGCCCTAATTATTTCTCCACACTTTTTCGGTGTTTTTAATAAGGCACTACCTGCTCCGGTTTTGGTAACTTTCGGTACAGGACAAGCCATATTTACATCTATAAAATCTATAAATTCGTTGGACTTTTGCGCAATTTTTGCTGCAATTGCAAGGTTTTTTGGATCAGAACCAAATAATTGAATTCCGGTAAGACTTTTTTGTTTTGGGAAAGATAAATATGATTGTGTTTCTTTGTTTTCATAAATTAATCCCATATCAGAAATCATCTCGGAATAAGTCACTTCAACACCAAAAGATTCCATGAATTTTCGATACCCAAAAGAAGTGATTCCTGCCATCGGTGCAAGTATCACTTTTGAGTTAACAACATGGTCTCCTATTTTATACATAGAAAAAAGGAAGGGTTTAGTGCCTTCCTATTTATTTTCTCCTTTTGTTTCTGGTTCAATAACAGGCTGAGGATTATTTTCTGGTAATTCCATCTTTTTGTTATTTGTTGGTTTATTAACTTCTGGCTTTTCGTCTCTTTTAAGATGCCTATTAGCTAATAAGTAATCAATTTCCTCGGCAGTTATTTGTTCATGCTCTAAAAGTGTCTTAGCAATGAGTTCAACATCTTGTTTGTTTTTGCTAATAATTTTCTTTGCCAAATCATGAGCATCATCAATAATCTTTCTAACTTCTGTGTCAATTTGTTCAGCAGTTGCTAAAGAGAAGTTCTTTTGGCTAGATGTATAGTCTCTTCCTAAGAAGACACTACCAGTATCTCTTTCATATTGTATTGGTCCTAAACTTGACATACCTAATTCAGTAACCATCATTCTGGCTATACGTGTAGCCATTTCAATATCGTTTTGTGCACCGCTTGAAACATCATCAAAGAATGTTTCTTCACTTGAACGGCCGCCTAAATAGCCAACAATTCTGGCTTCTAATTCTTTTTTAGTTAGCAAGAAGCGATCTTCTTCAGGTGTCATTCTCACATGACCGCCAGTATTTCCACGAGGAATAATTGTGATTTTTTGTACTTTATCACTATGCTCCAATCTTAGACCAATAATGGCGTGACCAGCTTCATGATAAGCAACAACTTCTCTTTCATGTTGATTCATTGAACGAGTAGATTTTGCAGGTCCAGCAATTCTTCTGTCGATTGCTTCATCGATTTCATCGATACCAACGCATTCTTTGTTTTTTCTAACAGCTAAGATAGCAGCTTCGTTCATAATATTTTCAATATCAGCTCCAGAAAAACCAACTGTGCGTTTTGCAAGAGCATCAAAGTCAACATCTGGTGAAATTTTCTTATTGCGTGAATGAACTTTGAATATAGCTGCACGTCCATCTTTATCTGGTAAAGAAACAGTAATCTTTCTATCAAAACGGCCCGCTCTTAATAACGCTGGGTCAAGAACATCATCACGGTTTGTAGCGGCGATGACAATAATTCCAGAATTATCAGAGAAACCATCCATTTCAACAAGTAATTGGTTTAAAGTTTGTTCACGTTCATCGTTTCCGCCACCTAAACCTGCACCTCTTTGTCTACCAACAGCATCGATTTCATCGATGAATACCAAACATGGAGCGTTTTCTTTAGCAATTCTGAACATATCTCTAACACGTCCAGCACCAACACCAACGAACATTTCGACAAAGTCGGAACCTGAGATAGAGAAGAATGGAACGCCAGCTTCACCAGCAACAGCTTTTGCTAATAAAGTTTTACCGGTACCAGGATGCCCAACTAATAAAATACCTTTAGGTAGTTTTGCTCCAAACTTTGAAAATTTTTGTGGTTCTTTTAAATAAGAAACAATTTCTTCCATTTCGGCTTTTTCTTCATCGCAGCCCGCAACATCTGCAAATCTTACTTTGCTTCGTGTTTCTCTTCTTGCCCTGGACTTATTAAAATCCATAGCGCTTTTATTAGAAGCTCCGACACTACCGGCTAATCGAGAGAATAAGAAAATACAAATTAACAATGTGCCACCCATTAATAATAGAGTTGGACCCCATTCATCCCACCAGGTGGTTTGATAAGGATTAGTAACTTTGTATCCAATTTTTGTTTGGACAGTTGGATCAGAATTGTATTTAATGACTAAGCCTGAAATATTAACTTTTTGATGTGTTTCATCTTTAGCGTATTCAAATACAGCATCGTTAAAAGAAGCGTCGTCACAATAACATGTATATGTAAAAGTAGCGCCTTGTTCGTTGGTATATTCACCATAAAGAACAACATGTCTTCCAGCACCATATTGTTCTGTGCCATAGGTAGAAAGTCTACCTTCATTTATTTTTTCGGCAACTTGATCAAGACGTAAATGGGTTGATGTATCTGTATTTCCAAATGCTCTAACTGTAAAAAATACAATTAGACCGATTGCTATCAAAATTAAAACTAAAGCACCAAGTGGAAATGGTCGTTTTATTGGCTTTTGATTTGGTTGTTGATTATCGGGCATAATATGTCCTCCTTAATGGGAATCGTATTCAAAGAATATGCTCGTATATTATAAGCATAAAAAATGATTTAATAAAGTAAAATACATCTATTGTTAATTAACTTTTTACAAAAAAATTAATTTCTGGAGAAACCACAAATTCTTTTTTATACCTTGGAATATAAATAATTTTTCCAGCTTTATCACAAATTACTGGCCATCTTTTTCTTAGTTCAGTAGGCATTTTCCAATCAATGAACAGACGACGCACTGAACTTTTATAATCTTTTATACAGATAACATCTGAAGGTTTTGCGTTTCTAATAGTTAATGGATATGAATCATCAAATACATTCCTATTTTCGGAAGTTTTTGTGAAATCTAGAAAGAAATATTCAGTATCCAGGATACATGGCGCAACTACAACGTAAGTAAAGTCATTTTTTTGTAACAATTTTTTAATGGATAATGTATCGTATTCCTTGACAAAATAATAGCCATTTTTTAAAGGAAATTTAAGATTTGGATTACTAGATTTAAGTGCTTCTTTTATTGAATTAGATCTGCTTAATGAAATGTGATAATTTTCTATTTTTGTTTCAATTATATAGTTTAAATAGATGGAGAAAATCTTGTCTGGCAAATTGCATAATTCATCAATTTTATTTGAGATTTGCGCAACTTTTGCATAAATTTCTTTATTTTTTTGATTTGCTTGTTTAATTTCTTGCAAGATTGCTTTTTTCTCATTTTCGCTTAATTTTTCAACGATATTGTGCCTTATTCTATTACGCAAATAGTGATCAGTTAAGTTAGACGAATCAATACCATATGGAACATGGTTGGTATCACAAAAATCTTTTAATTCAGATTTTGTGAATCCCAATAGAGGCCTAATGATTTTTGTCCCTTTTATTGTTGTCTGCTTTTTCAAACCAAAATGTTTAACAAGATTGTGTCGCTGTTTCTGCATTAAATAGGTTTCAATTAAATCATCTTGTTGGTGAGCAACGAGAACTCCAAAAAAATTATTATTCTTATTTAATGATGCAAAAAAATCATAACGCTTAATGCGGCATTGTTCTTCAACATTTTTGTTTTTGTTAATATCCACAACATTTAAAATATGTAGTTTTATCTTATTCTCGTCACAATATTTTTTTAATCCTTCAGTTTCACTTATTGCTTCTTCACGTAAATGATAATTGACATGCGCTACTTCAAATTCAATATTTTCCATCAGAAGCATTTTAAAAAGTGCCATTGAATCAGGCCCAAATGAACAAGCTAATAAATATTTTTTATTTTTCGAAAGATTAAGCATCGGATTCACCAGATTTAAAGTTACTCACTTCTGATAAAGTTATCAAAGTTTTCTTTCCTTGTTTTTCTAAAGAAATTGATACAGTGATAACGCGTTCACCAAAAATAATCTCCATCACATCGTCATTTTTAACTTCATATGATGGCTTTTGTTTTTTGCCATTGATAAAAACAAGTCCTTTTAAACAGAACTCTTTTGCAATAGTTCTACGTTTAATCAATCCTGATTGTTTCAACAATAAATCTAATCTCATACAATTTCTTCTATTTTATTCTTTTTAAGTGCCTCAACCAAACTATAAAGAATATTTTCTAAATCATTTAGCCATTTATCTGACTTTGTCACAACAATTTTAAACATATGGTTTACATAAGATATTTTCACAGATGATATATACGGAATTAAAAGTTCAAATAATATGTTTCCTATTCCTTTTATGGTAACAAAATTGTCTCCTAAATTAATCTCAACGTTGTTTCTATTTTCTTTTACTGATTTAATGCCACATTCGTGCATCAAAATATCGATGTTTCTTTTAATAAAAATTAATTCTACTTCTCTTGGTATTTTTCCAAAAACATCTTTTGCTTTCTTTTTTATCAAAAGTAACGACTCAGTAGTTGTTGTAGATAATATTTCTTGATATAACTCAATTTTGTCGCTGTCTGAGGCATAATCACTAGGTATATAACTATCAATTTTTAATGATAATTCACTCTCGTTTGATACTTTCTTTTCGCCTTTTTTCTCTTTGACTGCTTCATTAAGCAATTTAATATATAAATCTAATCCAATAGAATCAATAAATCCAGCTTGATCAGGGCCCAAAATATCTCCAGCGCCTCTTATCATTAAATCTCTTTGTGCTATCTTATAGCCACTTCCAAGTTCTGTGAAATCTTGGATAGCTTTCAGCCTTTTCTGAGCTTTCTCTTTTAGCATTTTATTTTCGTTATACATTAAATATGCATACGCAATTCTATCGCTTCTGCCTACGCGTCCTTTTATTTGATAAAGCTGAGAAAGTCCATAGTTTTCGCTATCTTCAACAATAATCATATTTGCATTAGGAATATCTATTCCATTTTCAATAATAGAAGTACATACTAAGACGCTGATTTCACCTGAATAAAATCTATTCATCACATCTTCGATTGTGTCTCTATCCATTTGGCCGTGAGCGACACCGATAGTCACGCCAGGAAGCATTCTTTGCAATCTACTAGCACATTCATATAAAGTTGCCACGTTATTATGGAGATAAAACACTTGTCCATCTCTACCTAATTCTCGCTGAATTAATTCTTTTACGATGTCTTGTTTAAATGGAATGACATAAGTTTGAATTGGCATTCTATCTTGTGGAGCAGTATTAATTTGAGATAACTGCCTTACCCCCAAAAGTGAAATTTGTAGTGTTCTTGGAATAGGTGTGGCGGATAAGGTAAGCACATCAATATTGCTCTTCAATTCTTTCAACCTTTCCTTCTGTTCAACACCAAATCTTTGTTCCTCATCCACTACTAATAAACCTAAATCTTTATATTCAATATCCTTGGATAAAAGCCTATGGGTTCCAATTGCTAAATGTATTTTTCCACTTTTTAATCCATCAATATATTCTTTTTGCTTTTTCTGCGAAATTAATCTAGAAAACACTGCAATTTCCACATCAAATGGACGAAATCTCTCGATTGCACGTTCATAATGTTGCTTCGCTAAAAGTGTTGTTGGACACAATAATGCTACTTGTTTTCCAGAGAGAATTGCTTTAAAGATTGCTCTAAATGCAACCTCTGTTTTACCAAATCCTACATCACCACATAATAAGCGGTCCATTGGCAGAGTTGACTCCATATCGCTTTTTATTTCTGTTAACGATTTTTCTTGATCTTTAGTAAGTTTAAATGGGCAAGCTTCTTCAAATTGCTTTTGGAATTCATCATCTTTTTGAAATTGAAATCCCTTCACTTTGTTTCTTTCTACATATAAATTAAATAAGCGTTCAGCAAGCTCGTTGACACGTTCTTTAATCTTTCGTTTAGTATTCTCCCAATCTTTACTATGCAATCTAGATAATCTTGGGACAACACCTTCCTTGCCAAGATATTTCCTAACAAGTTGAAATTGTACTAACGGAACATACAAAATTTCGTCGCCATGATATGCTATCTTAAGATAATCTGTTTTAACCCCATCATTATCTAGAGTTTCTAATTTTAAAAATTGTCCTATGCCTTGATATTCATGAACAACGTAATCACCAGGCTGCAAATCTTCATATGTTTTTAATATTGTTCCACTTTTAAATCTTGAATCAAATCTAGATACTTTAACTTTTTCATTAAATAACTCATTGCATGTTAAATAGACAATTTTCTCATCTTCTAAAACGAAACTATTTGATATACTCAGCAAAGAGATAGACACTCTACTATTTTTAGGCAGTTCGAATCCATCTACATATTCAAATTTTATTGACTCTTTCTCTAAAATATTAGAAAGCAAATTAATGTATTCTTTTGTGTTGGCGCATATATGGATTTCATAATTTTCATTAATGTAAGACTTTATGATATTTATTGCATCACTCGTCTTGCTAGATTGAAATGGAATGGGCTTCAAATTGAAAGATATATCGCTTGAATTCTTTAAAAACATTGATGTTTTAATACAGTTTTTGAAGTTTACTAAAGAATTAATATCTTGATTTAAACCTAAATGTGAGATAATTTTTCCTGCCTCATGTAATTCATTTAAAAACGATGTTGATTCATCTAATATCAACGAATTCGCAGTCTTTATAGACTCTACGTCATCAATAATGATTTTATAGTTTTTACAATAATCAAAAAGAGAATAATGATTATCCGTTAATAATCCATAATATTTATTCAATCTTTGAGAAAAGTTCTTAGATGATAGATCGCCCAAATCGTTATAGGTCTCATTAAAAAGCGTTTCAAAAACACTATAATCAAGGTGCTCTTTATCCTTGTTTAAAATAAACAATATTTTATCTTTTGAGCTTTTATATTCTTCTTCAGTTAATAAAAACTCATTTGCTGGTAGGATAAATGCTTTCGTTAATTTCTTAATAGATAATTGTGTCGAAATTTCAAATTCTCTTATTGATTCAATTTCATCTCCAAACAATTCTATTCTTATCGGATAATCCGAATTGACAGAAAAAATATCTAAAATATCACCTCTGGAAGCAAATTGTAGAGATTGATCTATTTTACTTACTTGTGAATATCCAATATTCACTAATTGCTTTTTAATCTCATTTATATTAATTTTTTGATTTATCGAAAAAGATAGGCAATTTGCAGTAAATAATGAAGGTTTTGGCAAATATTTTGTTGCGGCAGATATATTCGCTATTACTATTTTTCTTTTTGAATTTAATATTTCGTTAAGTGCAAAAATACGAGCAGAAACCATTTCTTTTGATTGAGATAAGTATTCGGCTCTAATTAGTTCATCATTCGGAAATAAAATGACATTATCTTTATTAACTATTGATGAAATAAAATCATAAACTTTTTGTGCTTTATATAAATTACTAACAACTATAAGGTAATTGTTATCCGATTCTTTATAAGCGATAGAGGTTAATAATGAAATACCAAAAGTATCGTCAACGACAAAATTCCCACTTCCCGAAAGAAAGGGGGGTATAGCTTTATTAAGGCGGACTTTGTCAAAAAGGTTCATTTACCTCCTAGTTATACTGTGACATAGCCTTATCAAAATTAGACTTCAATGCCTCCTTTAGTGCCTCAACAGCATTAGAAATTGCTTCATCAATTAAAATCCGTTCTTCTTTACTTGGCTTAGATAAAACATAATCCGTGCCAGTGCATTGTGGTTCGCCTATACCAATACGAATTCTTTTGATATCTTCTGTTTTAAGGCAATCAATAATGTTTTGAAAGCCTTTTTGTCCACCAGAAGAACCAGTTTTGCGAAGCTTAATTTTGCCAGGCTGAATTGCCATATCATCAAAAACAACAATAATATCATCAATATCAATTTTGAAAAAAGACACGACTTCTTGAACTGCGGTTCCTGATAAATTCATGAAAGTTGTTGGTTTAAACAAAATGACATCTTGATCAAAAACTTTTCCGCGCCCTAAATCAGCATGAAAGGCTTCTTTGTCAATATCAATCATCATTAAATCAGAAAATAAATCAATAACATCAAAACCCATATTGTGTCTCGTGTGTTCATATTTACTTCCGGGATTACCTAATCCAACAATCAATTTCATGGTATAACTCCGAAAAAAATTATACCACAAACTTTATTAAAAGTTATATTTTTGATATACTCAAAAACGAACATGAAATTTAAAGAGATTTTGAAAAACTTTCTTGGCGGTTTTGGTATAGGGGTTGGCGCAGCTATTCCAGGTGTTTCAGGTGGTACAATTGCTGTTATCCTCAAAGTTTATGAAAAAATTATTGAATCCGTAAGTGGCATTTTTAGACATTTTGTTAAATCTATAAAAGTATTAATTCCAGTATTAATTGGTGTCGTTATCGCTTTGATACCAATGATGATTCTGATGGATAACGCTTTAAACAACTTTGTTTTTGGAATTGTATGTGTTTTTGCAGGTTTTATATTAGGGTCATTCCCTAGCGTCTTAGACGAAGTCAAAGGTCAATCTGTTCAGAAAAAGGACATTATATTTTTGATAATAGCTTTCATAATTGCTTTAGGTCTCGGATTATTATCGTTGTTCCTTGGCGAAAAAGCAGATGTCTCAAGTCAATTTGCAAATCCTCAACCTTGGTTTTATATAGTGATGATACCTGTTGGCGTATTAGCGTCCTCTGCTTTGGTTATTCCTGGTATATCGGGAGGTATGATCCTACTATTAATAGGTTTTTATAAGCCTTTGGTTCAAGATACAGTGACCATTATGAAAGAATGCCTCCATGGCGACTGGTCAAGATTTGGCCCAATAGCAGGTTTGTTGGTGTGTTTTGTTGTTGGAGTTTTATTAGGTTTCTTTTTAATAAGTAAAATTATGAATATTTTGTTTAAAAAATATCATAAAACAACATTCTATGGCATAATAGGCTTTATTTCTGGCAGCTTCATAGCGTTATTCTTTAATAATGAAATTGGCCAATATTATAAGCTTTGGATGTCCGGCGGACAAGGCGCTTTATCTATGCAAGTTGAAATTATTTTAGGTGTTGTATTATTTGTTATCGCAACAGTACTTGGATATTTGCTTGTGAGATTACAACGTAAACAAGATTAGACAATAAATTACTCGCTGAATAATATTCTTCCTAATCGTATATAAGTAGATCCAGCATCTATGGCTTTTTTATAATCATCAGACATACCCATTGATAGTTCTTTGAGAGATAAATTATGTTTTTTATTAATCTCATCTAACAACAACTTTAATCTATTAAATTGTTTATATTGTTGTTCTTCTGAAGAGCCTTTTAAAGTCATCATCATCAAGCCTACTATTTGTATATTTTTTAATGGCTTTATTTCTTCTATAAAATGATCAAGATTTTCTAAAGAGACACCGTTTTTGTTTTCTTCATTATTTATAGAAACTTCAATAAAACATTTAAGAGGGGTTAACCTTAATTCATTTAATTTAATTGCCAATTCAACAGAGTCTAAACTATGCAAAAAATCTATTTTATTTGCGACTAATTTTGCTTTATTTCGCTGCAAATGTCCAATGAAATGCCAAATAACGCCATTATTTTGTAGTTGAGAATATTTGAGCAAAAAAGAGTCAACCCTGTTTTCTCCAATATTAAAAATTCTATGATTTACTAATTTTAATATTTCATCACTGCTAACATATTTTGTTGCAGCAACAAGAGTAACATTTTCTGGAATTGACAATAAAAACTGGTCTAAATCCACTCTTACATTCATATTTTTTTTAATTGAATATTTTGTGTAAAGTTTAGATTATATTTTTCAATCAAATATTTAGCAAAGCCAAAATTATCATCTTTAAAATAACTTGGATTGTGTGCATCTAAACTAACAATGACTTTTACCTTGCTATTTTTTAACGTTGCCCAA
Source organism: Bacilli bacterium (assembly GCA_024408095.1). Lineage (GTDB taxonomy): Bacteria > Bacillota_I > Bacilli_A > RFN20 > CAG-826 > JAKSVI01. The sequence continues at coordinate 58,274 of JAKSVI010000003.1, read as the reverse complement.
TAAGATTCATAAGGATAGCAGTAAGAATTATTAAACATTGGGGCGTTAACACTGCCACACTTCTCTAATTTCTCTCGATATCCTTGCATATTTATTTCTAGCGGAATATCGTTCTCAATTGCGACTTGTTCGAGTATTTTTAATTTATTAAGAATCTCTTTATCGCACTTGTCCGTAAACGAATTTAAGATTATATCTGGATGTGCAAAAATGCTGAAAAGTCCACTTTTTAATCCAGCGATAGAATTGGTAATATAATCATCTAAGTTTTCAATGCTATTAGGTCTTTCAAAATACCATAAGCATTCTGCATTATTCATCATTAAATGATTTCCCATAACTAAATAGTCCAAATGGTAATCGGTTAATAACTTTTTATAATAATCTAAATAACTTGGTGTAAATTCAATTTCAACACCGCAATAGATTTCAATTTGATCTTTATATTTTTCTTTTAAAGAATCGATATCTTTAACATAATTTTCCAATTCTTCAAAGTTCATTCTCATTCCTGGTTGAATGAAGTTTGGAAATGGACCATGATCACTAAAACCAAGTCTTTTATAACCAGCTTTAATAGCAGCTAAAACATATTCCTCAGCTTCACCTTGAGCGTGTCCGCATCTATATGTATGTGTATGGAAATTTACTTGTAAGTCTAATTGATTTTTCATGCAATTTTTTAAAAAGCCTCACAAAACACAACTATTTTCGAAATTATTTATCTAATTCTTCAATTTTCTTTTTATATTTTTTTAGTTCTTCAGAATTAGCTAAAACAAAATGTCCTGGAATAATTTCAGTGAGTTTAGGACCTTCCTTACTATAGTCATGTTCTTTGCTTGGAACATAAACATAACGTTTTCTTACTTTTTCACTTAGAGGGTCTGGTTTTGGAATAGCAGAAAGAAGAGCATTGGTGTATGGATGTAATGGATGTTTAAATAATTCATCACTTGTGGCAAGTTCAACAATTTCTCCAAAATACATAACAGCAATTCTATCGCAGAAATATTTAACAACTGACAAGTCATGAGCGATGAACAACATTGTGAGGTTCATCTCTTCTTTTAAATCATTTAATAAATTAATAATTTGAGCTCTAATAGAAACATCAAGAGCAGAAATAGGCTCATCACAAATTAAGAATTCTGGATTCATAATAAGCGCACGAGCAATACCAATACGTTGTCTTTGGCCACCAGAGAATTCATGAGGATATCTAGATGAATATTCAGCTAAAAGGCCAACTTTTTCTAATACTTCTTTTACTTTCTTTCTATTGGCATATTGATTGTAATGACCTTGAATATGTAAACCTTCTTGAATAATATCTTCAACAGTCATACGAGGATCAAGAGAATCAACTGGATCTTGGAAGATCATTTGCATCTTGGTCATTACTTTTTTATCAACGTGATGATTATCATAATTAATTTGTTTGATAGCTTCACGTTGCTCATTAATGACTGACTTTAATTCAGTCTTTTTCTCAGCAATCAATTTTGAATATTTATCAGAAATAATGGAGATTTGACGTTTATTTTCTTCTTTATTGATACTTTCAATGTTCTTATTTGCAATCTTCACTTCTTTGCGAAGTTGACGTCTTTTTTCTTTTAACGCTGCTAATTGATCAAGAAGTGGCAAACGAACATTATCATAATCTTTTACCGCGCTTTGTTTTAATTCAAGCATTTCGTTTTCATCATCAGCCTGTGAGACTTTTTTCATGCGGTCTTTATAATCTAATTTTCCCTTTAAAAGAGTTTGTTTGGTATTCTCAATTTGTTGATCAATTTCTTTTATTTGAGCGCCAATACCTGAAATATCACAAACATCATAAATTTCATTGTGCATTTCTTCTTTAAGGCTCTTAATATCTTTTCTACATTTAATTCTTTTCCATTTAATTTCCTTTTCATTCCAACGTTTTCCAGCGCTGACACGATAACCTTTGAAATAAACAGAACCAGAGGTAATGTTGTATAAGCGAATTAAAGAACGACCAGTTGTTGTTTTTCCACAGCCAGATTCGCCAACCAAGCCAAAGCATTCGCCTTTATAGATATCAAAGCTTACATCATGGACAGCTTTAGTTTTAAAAGATGAGCGTCCATGACCAAATTTAAAGAATTGTTTTAAGTGTCTAACAGACAATTCGATGTTTTGTTCTACTAATTCAGGACGATAAGAAACTTTTCTTTTGGCCATAATTACTTATCTCCTTTCTTAGCGGCTTTAAGGCTATTTTGGATTCTTGTTTTAACAATCTTAGGCATCTCAACTTTAGGCGCACGAGGATCTAGTAACCAAGTAGCTGCATAGTGAGTTTCACTGATTTTAAATAAAGGTGGTTCTTTTTTGAAATCTATAGCAAGAGCATATTTGCTACGTAAAGCAAAAGCATCACCAACTGGTGGATAAACCATATTCGGTGGAGTACCAGGAATGGCTTCTAATTTTTCTTTGCTGTCAATGTCTGGAATAGAAGATAAAAGTGCCCATGTGTATGGATGTCTTGGATCGTAGAATATTTCGTTTTCTGTTCCATATTCTACAATTTTTCCAGCATACATAACAGCAACACGATCAGCCATGTTAGCAACAACACCTAAGTCGTGAGTAATAAATATACAAGAGAGTTTTCTTTCAACTTTTAATCTGTTTATCAATTCCAAAATTTGAGCTTGAATCGTAACGTCTAAAGCAGTTGTTGGTTCATCACAAATTAAAATATCTGGATCGGCAGTTAAAGCAATAGCAATAACAATACGTTGTCTCATACCACCTGAGAATTCAAACGGATATTGTTTGAAACGTTTTTCAGGTTCAGAAATACCAACTTCCTTCATGATTTTCAGCGCACGTTCTTTAGCTTCATGTTTGGTAATTTTAAGTTTAGAAATATAGTTAATCTTTGCTTTTTTAAGATCAGCATTTATTTCACTTATTGCATGGCGAGTTGTGGCATTTACTTTTCTTTTTAAAATCTCAGCTTTTTCTGCTTGGTATTCGCTCTTTAGTTTTAGTTTATAATCTTTAACTTGAACTTTTGCTTTCTTACTTTTTGCTAAGTACTTGGCTCTATTTTCCTTAACTAAAGGACGATATGTTTGCTTGAGTTTATCAATATTAACTTTCTTATCATTTTTGGCTGTTTTAATTTTGTCATTAAAGTCTTGAGAATTTGCTTTAATTTCCGAAGAAATGGTCTTTTTAATTTCCCTCTTTTCTTCACGAATTTGTTTCAAAGTCTCTGCAAATCTCTGCTTTTCTGCAGTGATTTTTGAGTTTTTCTCAGTCTCAAAAGCAGAATATTTATTTTTATATTCTTCTTCTGGAAGATTGAGACTTTCTAGTTCTTTGGCTTGTTTTTTAAATGTTCCGTTAATAATTAAAACGGCTTCTTTGTATTTAATTTTTTCGTTGAATTTTTTCCCACTAGCTTGGATACGTGCTTTGTTTCTAATTTGTGAATTAGTCTTTTTCTTTTCACTCTTTAAGAATTTAACATTTTCCTTTTGACGAGCAATTCCGCTATCAAGCTCTGTAATTGAATTTTTATAAGCTACTAATTCATCAGCTACCAAATCATCATATTTCTTTTTTAAACGATTGTTATTTATGAGCATTGCTTCAGTAATTTGTTTACCAATTCTCATAATAGGATTTAAAGAAGATAAAGGATCTTGGAAAATCATTCCAATTTTATGCCCTCTAATACGATGGAATTCATCTTCACTGACTTTAGTTAAATCTTCACCTTCATAAATGATGCTTCCAGAAACAATTCTTCCATTAGCAGCAAGAATGCCCATAATTGTTTTACTAGTAACAGATTTACCTGAACCAGATTCACCAACAATGCATAATGTCTCGCCTTTATATAAATCAAAAGAGACACCTCTAACAGCTTGAACATAGCCATGATCGGTAGAGAAGTTAACTTTTAAGTCTTTTACGGATAAGACAACTTGTTTATTTTCTTTTTCCATAATTATTCATCTTCTCCTTTCAAGCTTGGGTTAATAGCGTCACGTAATCCATTACCGAATAAGTTAAATGAGATCATAATCAACGCAATGATGATTGATGGGAATATCAAAAGATAAGGATGGGTAATGAGTTCTTTTTGGTTATCAGAAAGAATAACACCTAAGCTAGACATTCCTTTTAATCCTAATCCTAAATAAGAAATTGTAGCTTCTGAGAAAATAACACTAGGTATCATTAAAACAGCTCCAGTGATGATTGTTCCCATCGCGTTAGGCAAAATATGTTTTACAATAAGTCGAGCATCGCTCGCGCCCAACGTTCGAGAAGCGAATACATATTCTCTATTTTTAAATCGATAGAACTGCGTACGTGTAGTTGCTGCTGTGCCAATCCACCCAGTCAAACATAACGATATACCAAAGACAAGCATTGATTGTCCCAGCTTAATAATGCACAAAGTCATAACAACAATCCACGGCACACCAGAAAGAATATCGGTAAAACGTTCCATAACTAAGTCGGTTGTGCCACCGAAATATCCAGAAATTGATCCCCATAAAAGACCAAAAACAAAGCAAATCGCGGATGTAATGATACCTAATAACAATGAATTTCGTAATCCTTCAAATACATATTTATTCATATTATGTCCTGAAGCATCGGTACCAAAAATATATCGTGGCATTGAAGAATAACCATAATACTTATAAATCAAAATATTGACGTCAATTTGCCAGCCATATGAATCGTAATTTTTAATTTTGTATACATCGCCCTCTGGATCAGTTGGAACAATTGGGCATTTATCATAATTTAATATTTCAAGTTTAATAGATTGGGTGTTTCTATTAACATCTCCGATACTGCCTTCAACATATCTAGAAGAACCTGCGTTCTTTAAATATGTTTTAAAATACCCCATATTTTCATATGATTGTAATTTATCGTTACCAAGAGGATAATCTTTTGTTAAACCTAAGGCTGCCTCGTAAGTATCATATACGAAGGTACATGATTCATAGACTGCATTCGATAATCCCATAAAGCTGCTGCTTGACCAACCTGTAGGATTGATGAATTGTTTATATTTATCTTGGCTGATATTAATATCAATCTTATTTTCACGTAATAAGCACTCATTAGCGTCGCTAAATTGTGCTTCATCAAGACCGACTTTTAAATTAGGATTGTTTGTAATTCCATTAGTATCAAATAATAATTGATTAATCATTATAGAATATTCGATATCTTCATATTGGTTCTTAATTATGAAGGCAATATGAGGATTAACAAATTTTGTCATCTCTGTATCTTTATTGTCTCTAATTTGTTTGCTGACATCTGGAATTTCCATAAATTCACTAGATGGTTTGATATCTTCTTTCTTATATTCTTTCAAGATATAAGGATCAGATCCACCATCAACGTTATAGTAAATGGCAATAGAAAAATCTGTGAATTCTAATTCTGGATATTGTTCTTTAGGATAATCAAGATTACTAATAGCAAATTTAATACCAAATGTTTCTTTTGATGAATCAAATACAACGTTTTCGTTTTCAATAACTTGACGTTGTTCCATTGGTTTACTTGGATCTTTATATGTTAAGAAAGTATTAGTTCTAAAGAATGCTAAATCTGTAGTTGTGTTACGGTCAATATAGAATTTAACATCGCCGCCAATAGCATATGGGTTTGGACTATTACGAATTTTACGTCCAGTTCTAGTAATACCAGCTTTACCACCAATAATTGCGTTTTCTTTATAAACGGTTGGATCAGGTAAACCTGAAACAGGATCTAAGGCAATATCGACACACTTTTTAGTGCCATCCCACCATCCTGTACCGGAATCAAATAATTTAGGTTCTAGATATGTTGCATAGCTAGTCATTGATTTATCAACATCGCTTTCAACAGCAGGGACAACAAACGCCAGGATTAATAGCAAGCCTAAAATAACTGCAGCAACAACAGAAGATTTGTTTTTCGCAAATCTCTTCATACTATCTATAAAGAATGTTGTTGGTTTAGTTTGGAAATGTTGCTCGTGGATTTGTTTATCAGCACTTGTAGGAACAAAGTCTTCGGCGGAAATGCTTGGATCCTGTGCTTCAATAGGAAGATTAACTAAATCGAAGTCATTATTTTTCTTCGCCATAATTATTTCTCTCCCATTCTGATACGTGGATCAATAAATCCATAGGACAAATCGAGGACGATTCCTGCTAAAAGGCCAATGATAGTAAATACCGCCATATCAACCATCAAAACGTTATAGTCTTTCTTATTCAAAGCATCAATGTATAAACTTCCAATACCTGGAATATTATATAAGCCTTCCAAAATCATTGAACCACCAAAAACACCTATAAATTCTGCCAAAATCGATGGCAAAATAGGCACGAATGCATTTCTTAAGGCGTGTCTGGTAATAGCTTGATTCTTAGTCAAACCTTTCGTTCTAGCAAGCAATAAATATTCACTAGACATAACTTCACAAAGTTCAGCACGAACAAATCTGGTATAACCACAAATAGAACCAAATGAAAGAGATACAACAGGAATAATTAATCCTAAAAGCCTCTTCTCAATCGGTGCATTGCTATTAGGCCACATCATCGGCAGCGCTCCTGCTTTAAATGCGAAGAAATATATCATGTAGGTAATAATAACGAATGAAGGAATGGAGATGAATATCATAACTAAGGTTGAAATTAAGTGGTCAACCCAAGTGTTTTTTCTTAATCCTGCAACAATACCTAATAAAATTCCTAATGGAACAGAAATAACAACAGAAATAATGTTAATAATTAATGAAGTAGGCAATCGTTCTAGAATAATGTCCATCGCTCCAACATTCATTTTAATAGCAGTTGAAGTACCCCAATCTCCTCTAAAAATATTACCTAACCAGTTAACATATTGGTCCAAGACTGGGCGTTCATAATAATAAATCATAGCAGCGCCCTGCGGCTTATAGCTAAATAATAAAGGTCCTAAATCACTTCTAGGAGTGTTTGTGGAAATAACGTATCCTAAACTAACTTGCTTTTCAAAGAAGGCAAATTTACTTGCAGTGGTACTTCCAGCTTCAACCACTAATGGGATGGATTTAACTAAAATAAATGTTAACGACAAAATAATGAATGCCGTAACAAGGGCTAAAATAATTCTTTTAATCGAATATTTGACCATCCGTTCCTCCTTCTTTGCTATTTCATTTATGAAATATGTGTTATATTTTAACTAATACCACATATTAAATCAAGTTTTAAAATAAAACTTAAAAGAAAAAGAGCCACATAATTGCGGCTCTTTTTAAATGAAAATAAATTTTAGTAGGTTAGGTCTAATTTAATGTAGCCTTCTTTGTCAGGATCAACATGATCGTTTGAAAATTCTTCTGTTGAATATTTGTCAGCAACAGTTTGATCGATAACATAGGCATTGTCTAATGAATTTAATTTTCTTTTATCTTTCATTCCGACACAAAGATTATTTTGCCAAATGTCTTCTTGATCAAAATCTAAATGAAGAGTTTTGTAAACTGAATCATAAGTTGTTCCAGCAAATTGACGGGAGAATTTTAATAATGAGCTGTCTTGACTATCACCAGTAAAATTGGCTTTGCAGAATTCATATGTAATTCCACTAAATGGGTGCCATTGTTTACCAGTTGATAGGACTTTTGCGGCCTCTTTCGCGTCCGCAAGATTTTCTGTTCCTTTGAAATTCTCAAACATATGCTTGACAACATATTCACCGAAATCATTTTCTTCAATTTCTTCACCGACATCTGCTCTGCCTGAGAAGAAATGGTTTAAGACATCCATTAAAGCAGCGACTTTACCTTTTCCAAAAACAGTTGAGTGACCTTCATAATAACCCATATTCCATTCAGCATAAATTTTGCTGTCTTCGATTTTTATGCCGTCTTCGTATTTGATATATCTTTCAGTGAAATATGTTTTGTATGAATCAGTAGTCCAAACGGTGTTTTCAATATCGTAAGTATAATTTATATACTTTTGTAGGGTATTGTTCCATTCTTTACTTTCTTGCTTTAAATTTGTACGATAATAACCTTCGGCATAGTCAAGTCTCGCAACATATTCATAGTCGTATTCTTCTTTGACCATACTGTTTTCAATTTCTTTACTATGAACAGTTTCTGTTAAAGTAAGTTTGTTTGGTTGGACTAAAAGTTTTTGAGCATTTTGGATGCTGCTTGCAAGCAGATAAGCATCTGTGTAACTTAATGCTACTTCGGTAGAATTATTTTGTCCTTCTTCATCAGTTGCTAATGTTTGAATTCCTTTAGAAAATCCACAGCTAGAAAGAAGAATAGCGGTAAGAGCGATTGGGAAATATTTAATTGCTTTCATATTTAATCGTCCTCCTATTATTTACCGAGTTTTAAGCCTCTGGTTACATATTTATCCATTTCAGCTTTATCGAGGTAGATGAAGTTACTTCCGTTGCTTGGAATACCTGTGCTACCGATTTGCATTGTGTAATGGAATTCAAGTTCCCATCTGCTTTCGTAATACATTTTTTGGAAATAGTGTTTTAAATCTGTATCTTTAATATTGCCACCTCTACGAATTGCAGCTTCAATATCAGCTGCTCTTTGAGCAGAAATGATAACAGTTACTGAACCTTGATTTGGATGTTCACTGTCTTTTTCAATTAATAATTCACCATCTTCTTTAGTGAAGGTGAAGACTTGATCACCATAAGCAAATAATTGAATATTATCGATTTCAAATTTAACACCTCGTTTATCATCTTCTACGATACCAACGATATCAGCGAAGATGTAATCGATTTTGATTTTACCACCAGCGGATAAATCACCGGCGATAACAGAGCCACTTTCATCAATTGCTAATTCATCAAATACTTTATTAATATAGCCTTTAGATGTTGTGACAATTTCACCATTATGGAAAATTCCACCATGATCTGCAGCAGTCCATAATGAATCAAATGACCAGTATTTGCCATCGTATTCGAGTGCTGGATCAGCAACAGAAGTATCAGTACCCCAGTTGAGGGTGAATCCTGAGGAATCATCGCTCTTTAAGACTTCAAGGAAGTTTAATGGGCTATATGTGTTACCACTAATAGCACCAAATCCTAAGTCAAATTGACCGACTTGTAAGTGAGCGCTATAAACTTTATCCCATGCAGTTTCTGCGAAGTGGTTAACTTTTAAGATAACTTTACCGCCACAGACAGTTGGATCGTTGAAACATTCAGTAAAGTAGTTTTCGATCTCAACACCATAGTCGGTCTTGTCACTTTCATACATCCACCAAATATCAATATCTAATACTGTAGGATTGCTGTAAGTGCCATATTGAATAACATTTTGGTCAACTAATTCAGCAATGGCTTTCTTAAATGAACTACGAGCAGCGGTTTGGTTATATCCACTTGTTTCAGGATAGTAATTTTTCATCGCTTCTGCGTGTTCTGGAGTGCTATTGTATGAGACTGAATTACGTGCATCAGACATATATGAATTAGAGAAGTAATTGTTGCTTGGATCTGCTCCACGTTTGTCTGCGAATTGTTTACGGTTAATAGAGAAGTTTAAACCATTTAAGAAGTTGTCATTGCTCATCCATGGTTTACATGTGTATTTTTCACTTTCACTATTGACATGTTTTGGATTAGAGCCATTTGGGCCAAATAAGCTATCCCATTCAGCTTGTGTACAGGAGTTAATATTTAACTTAAAGACTGAAGAACCTTCACTCTTATGACCCATACTGCGGTAATCGGTTGTAACATCGTTTAAATATGCAACAGGAATTGAAGCAGCATCAACGTTGTTACTTAAGTAGTTTTTAAATAAAGCATTTGGATCGCTTGCTAAAGCAGTGTTAATTCTGTTAGTAACTCCAGCAATAGAATAACGGCCTTTTGTGCCTGGATAATGAGAAATTGTACCTTTACCTTTAACATCATCCTCAGCGTCAGTGGCTAAGAATTCTTGCCAATTTGGATTACGGACAAAGTCGATGTTTTGATCGTCCCATAATTCAAGTGTGTATGGAGCAAGAGATAAGATATTATCAGTAATTTTATAATCTGTTCCAGTGTTTGTACCATAATAGGCTGGTCCAACTTGTCTAACAAAATCTTCTGGAACAGGGCAATATAATGAACTTGATAATGTGTACATTGCTGTAAATTGATCAACAGGATTTAAAAGGTTGATTGTGATGAAATATCCATCATCATCGTGGCCTTTTTTAACTCCAACATATGAATTAAATAATTCTTTTTCTTTTTCTGGAGTTGCAGCAACTTTTGTACGTGAATTGAATATTGCTGCTCCAACGATACCATAAGTTGTATCTCCAGCGAGTTCACTACCACGGAAATAGTTGTGGTGTCCGGTTAAAAGAAGTTGATAGGCAAATAAATAATCGTCGATAGAAACTTCTCTTCCATCGAATGAAACATAGTTGGAATCGACTCTTCTGCCTTTATATCCATATGTTAATTTATCATCATGTGCGCCTGTAGAAAGAGTTTTATTTTCTTTACATTTGACGTAAATTTTCCAACATGTAGAGGTTGTTAAACCTGTTTCAGTGCCATCAGCAGTTGAAGCAATTGGGCCATTAACTTGTCTAGCAATATTGCTTGCTAAAACTGGATACCAAATAGAGTTATTTTTCTCATCATTTAACTTCATGCTGTAGTAGCTTGAAGAAATGTAATCATATAAACTAGAAACTTCACTACCTTGGTTATTTAAAGCGTTGATAGTTTGTGGGTTGCTAGCGCTTTGAGTGTGGTAATATGCTGGTTTGTATTTACCTTCATCACCACTTAATGTACCTTCGATTTTGCCATCGGAAAGAATACCAAAACCATAGTTAGTTAAGTATTTAAATTCATTTGGTGATTTAACACGTGAATTGTAGCAAATATAACCGCTATCTTCGAATAATGAGATACCAGTTAAATGGTTATCCATCGCGTATTTTTCAAGTTTACCAAGAATTTCAGTGGATGGATCTTCATCACCATATTTTAAAGTTGAATAGTTATATCCACCTTCTGCTTGGGAAGCGCTGGTGGCTCTAACTGGATAATATTGAGTAACTTTCTTATCAAGACCTGAAGAAGTTGGCTGTTTGCCTTCAACTTTAATATCAAACCCATCATTGAAAGTATGGAAATCTCCATCTTCACCTTTAAATGTGATGACGGTGGATTTTAATGGCTTAACATAATATCCATCTGCTTTTTGAATTAAATCCATGTATTCCCAAACGTTAGCTTCATAGACATAAGGTTCTTTAGTTGTAGGATCTTCACCATATTCGAAATAGTAGTTTTCTAAATCATAGGTGAATTTTGGATCATAATCTAAATCTGGCGTTTGAATAATGACATTGATTTTATATTCTTCATCTGTTTTAAGAATATTTGAACCATTATTAACACTTAATGAGAAAGACAAGGCTTTATCATCAAAGCTTGGCTCAGAACCTCCACCACTATGATTGTCACAGCCAATGACAGCAACTCCAACAGTGGTAAATACTAAAGCAGCTAATGAAATTTTACTAAATTTTTTCATAATCTATTTTCTCCTTTCACTACTCTTCAATATGTTTTTTCTTGTTTAATAGGATAATTCCTATTCCACATACTGCTAATAAGCTAATGAGTGTGCTTGTAGCAGCAATGTTTCCGCCACAACCATTATTGCTAGGTGCAGCAGGATATTCTAATTTAATTGTGCCTGTTTGTGTTTTAATGGTGGCTAAGTGTTTGTCACCAACAGTTCTAATTTCTGCTGTGACTTGGACTCTTTCTTGAGTGTTACCATCATATATTTTGACGTTATCTAAGTTGCTTCTACCAAGTACATCTTCTAAGCAGAATGTAACATCAATTGGTTGAGTCAATGTTAATGGCACTTCGTGTCCACGTGAATCATATGTGAACACGTTTACAGAAATATAATCTTTAGCAGCATTAACTTGGAATTCGAAGTTTACTCCAGCATCTAATGAATTAGAAGAGATACTTGGGAGTAATGTTGGATCACAATCTGCTGTATATCCACTGAGGATGAAGCAGTTTGTGCCATGAGCCATATCAACTGATTCAACTGTTAATCTGCCTTTATTTTTCTGTGTAACTTTAGCAGCATCGTTAGCTCCGATTTCATAGCTATATGTTCCATCACTATTTTTGTAGAAACCATAGTATCCTTCTTTATCTGGATTAGTGCTTGAACGTGGTCTAATGGTTGTCTTATCAAATACTAATGATGATAATGCTTGTTCCTTAACATTAACTTTTAAGACTTTTCCAGTAGTATGACCAGTTACTTCGCCAGCACTATTTTTAATGGCGATATTACCTTCACTAGATTCAACTGATAATTCACTTGGTGTGTTATCCATTATCAATTTGTATCTGAGTTCTTGTTCATTTTCTGGAACGATTGTGCTTCTGTCATCAGTAACACCAGCTAATGTATATTTCATGCTGATTGTGTATTCACCATCAGGGAACATTTCACCGGTTGCCTTATTGTATAAAGGAATAATAATCTGTGCGCGGTGGGCAATGTATGTAGATGCCATTGCGTGAGACTTATAAAGTTCACTTTCATCGCCATATCCGATATTTTCTGTGAAATATCCTTCATATACAACTTGGCCTGTGGAAGAAGTGATTGTAACTTTGTTTTTGCTAACACTTCTTAATACAGTTTGTTGAATAATCATGGTGTTAGATTTTCTGCTGTTACCCGCGTAGATAACAACTTTTCCATCAGCATCGCGAGTCACTTCACCAGTTAATGGATCTGTACCAGCTTTGTACCAGTTATTACCTTTTTCTGTCCAAGCTCTGAAGCTATCATCATTTTTGGTAACTCCATCAATGTAGATATCACCTGGAGAAGTTGCATATCCAGCAATCCAAGTACTTGAACAATCTGTGTTATCTTTCGCCATTGTGTTTTTAGCGAAATCATTTAGTAAATCAGATGGATAAATTTTTCCAACTTCTTTTTCAAAGAAGAATGGTTCAACTGCTGGGGCTTTTGAATAGTCACCATAGAATCCGAGGAATGGAACGTTTAATACGACACCTTCATTCTCATCAATTGGTTCTAAAACTAGATATCCTTCAATAGCACATCCATAATTATAGAAATCGTTGATTTTTTTCTTTTGTTCAGCAGTGATTTCATATGGAATAGTAATGTCGTTTTCATTACCGATAATTAATGAGGAATCACTTTTGAATGTGACAGTTGTTGGAGTTGTTTCAGCAAGAATTTGATCTTTAACTGATTGATATTGTTTAAATGGTACATGTTGCCAGCAATTTGCTCTATCAATTGAGCCATCTGGTAATGTTGCACCAGTGAAATAGAATGCTTTTTGATTTGCTTCTAATGTGCCACCTAAATAATATTTTTCATCGATGGTTTTGACTTTATATGCATCATTTACTTTGAGTAATGAAACATCGACACCTTTGATGTATTTGCCATCAAGAGGATCATCACAGAAGTCTTCGTTAACAACTTCTGCTCCATCAATAATCCATTTAGCTGGAACGTTAGCACTTCCGACTAATTCAACATAAGTATTTAATTCACCCATGTTGTTGTAATCGGATTGAATGATATCGTTTGTTTCAACAACATCAGGATATTGAATAACTAATTTAGCGTTATATTTAACATCTTTATCTGTTTCGTTATGTCCTCTAACTGAAACTTTTAAGTTTCCGTTAGCAATATCACTATTATTGTATAAGCAAACTTTACCTCTTGCAGTTGGCTCGCCAGTTTGTGTTAATCCTTCTAAATAAACTTGAGAAGTCATAGCGTTGCCAACGTTTGCCATACCTGCACCTTGAATACGAGGTGATGTATATACTTCAACATTATGAGCATTATTTTCCACCATTGGAGTAGCGGTAGATTGAACTCTCATGTTGAGAGAATCTTTAAATGCTCTATAAGAAGTAGGATCTTCATTTGTATGTTCACCTAACATTAAGGCCACAACACCACAGTAGTTAGGACATGCCATTGATGTACCACTGTACCATTCGTATTGTGTTCTATACTTAGAAACATCTTTATATTTGTTCTTATCGTATGGTGGAACAGCACCTTTAATACCTTCACCAGGAGTTGTAATATCTGGTTTTAAATCATAATTGTATGTTGCACCATCAGTAGAGAATGTAGCTGCGGTGTATGGATTTGTGTTATCAAGAATTTGGTCTTTAATAACAGTTAATGTACCATGATCAGCATCAATCCATGTTGGTCTATTCTTATAAAGAGTTAGCGCAACTGGAATTTCTGGAACGTAAGTACCGAATGAACATCTAAATGAAAATTCGGTAGCGGTTGGGTCGTTATCAATAATAAAGACTGCAATTGCACCTTTTCCATAAGCGTTCTTGACTTTGGTTTCAAAATCAATAGATCCACGATCAACAACAGCAATTTTGCCTCTAACATCTATTGCGGCATAATCTTTGGCTTCGCCATATCCTGGAACTTTAACAAATTCGAAATCAGTAATCGTTCCATCTTGAGTTAAATCCCAAATATATTTTTGGTCTTCTTCACGGAAGGTTGTATCGTCATCGTCTCTATTTTTAACTTGGTCTTCATATTGAATAGAAACGTTGTTTACGTTAACAGCGGTTTCAAAGTATGTTGCAAGAGGAACACCAGCTGCAACAGTCATTGTTGTTGGAACGTTAGCATAACTAGACATAATACCAGTTTCAACCATATCACCAGTCCAGTTACCATAAGCACCGGTGAATGAATAGGCTGATTTACCTGAGTTACCAGCAGCAATACATGCGATAATTCCTTTATCTTGCATGCTCCTTAATGTTCTTAATGTAAGGGAATCTTGATCAAAGTCATCTAAATCACTACCTAAGGACATGTTAATTGCATCAACACCTAATGTAATGCAATCTTCAAGGGCATTGAATATAGCTGAATCATAAGCTCCACTACCTCCAGCAGCACCAATAGCTTTAAAAGCTTCAGTTGGTTCATAAACTGTAAAGACTTTCATACAAATTAATTGTGCATTTGGAGCAAGTCCTTTGTAGGTATCACCATTACCTGCGGCAATACTTGCAACGTGGCTACCATGGGCAGCAACATCACTGTAAGTATCGAAATCTGGCATACCTTGAGCATTTGGAGAAGTTGTATCTCCACCATAATCGTAATAGAATGGAACCTTTTTATTGAAATATGTGGTTTCATTTTTTGCAGAACCTGGTTTTCCATGGAATGAATCACCAGCATTTTTCACGATTGTAGCAATGCTATCTTGTGTAAATTTTGTTTTTATACCAACCTTTAAATCGTTAAAAGTCTCGTGTGTATATTCTTTGTTAATGACACCAGCGGAATTTTTCTTGAGCATGAATTCGTTATCAAGAATAGCGATAGCGACGCCTTCGCCACCTCTTGTTTTGGATAATTCAGGTGCATTCATTGTAATTCCTGAAATGTTGTCGCTTTCTGAATATTTGCTGGATCCGCCATCTCTATAAATCGTGACGTTTTTGGCTCCATCATAAGTTTCAGTGAAGTGTAGTTTGTCAACTGTAACACTTTTAACACCTGGGACTTGTTTAATTAAATCAATATCCTCGCTGTTAACTGAAAGCAAGAAAGCATTTGCAAGCACAGAATAACGTGTTTCGAGTTTAACGTTAGAAGAAACAAATCTCTTAATGTTACTAATGACTGAATCTTGAGAATTAATGATGCCTTCATTAGATAAACCATCAAGTGCTTTGTCGACTTCAACGATAATACGAGCATCGTTAGCCTTTACTTCGCATGGTTGAGCAGTAATTCCAGCTGGGATTGCTAATAATCCAGCGGCTAAAGCTGCTGCGAATAATTTGATAGGTTTCATATCTTAACCTCCTTTTTCATATACGCCCGCAAGAGTGTATATTGTATATAATATATAACACGTTGCACACACAAATAAAGAAAAAAACTCATTTTTTTTCATGAGTTTGGTTGCTTATATAAATATAAAAAAATCAAATTATAGAGCGATATTTAACCTCAAAAATAATTAATATCACTAAAAACACAATCGCAATAAAGCCATATGTGACATAGTAATAATTTTTACATCTTTTCGCGTATTTTACTTTCTTATATTGAACAAGATCATCATATTTTTTTTCTTGTTTATATGAGAACATTCTAATGAACATAGTACCGCCATAAGCCAAGGTATCAAAAGCTCCAAATCGGTTAAGTATGCTGAACGCACAAGTAGCTCCAGTTAAAGCAAAAGCAACTGCGCTAGCATTAGCTCCAGCAACAACAGTTTGATTTTGCAAATAATAAACCAGACAAAAACCACCAATTCCAATTGCTGAAACAATCAAAAAAGCAATAATATTAGATTTCCATGTTTCTTGATACCATCTTAAAATTTTAAACATATATTATTTCCTACAATTTTAGTTAAAAACTCTGCAAATCCCCTTTATTGAGACAAATTGAGTAATACATATAAATAGTTTTAATCTCATTTTTTAGGTATAAATCCTAACTTTATTTCTCATGTTTTTGTTTTTTTCTTAATAAAATTATGCCTACACCAAAAATAGATAGTAAAGCAATTATCGCACTTGTTGATGCAATCTCTCCACCACACCCTTTTTTGGGAGCGGGTGGAGTTGGAGGTGGAACTGGAACTTCTTTCACTATAACATTCACAGATGCTGATTGCCCCCCAACTGTTGCAGTTAGAGTAACATTACCAGGTTTTAAGGCTTCAATAAGGCAACCAGTATTACTACCAGCTATTCTAATAATTGAGTCATCATTACAAGACCAAGAAACTTCTCTACTTGCCCTGACAACATTGATAGTTGTTGTCTCTCCGACTAATAACGATTTTGAGTTTGCATCTAATTCAATATAGTCATTTTCCACAACAACTGTGCATGTGCCAAAAATAGTAGGAACATCATTAGAAATGGCCGAAATCGTTGCAGTTCCTGCATTAATTGCTTGAATTTCACCAGAATTTGAAACAGAAACAATCTTATCATCAGTGCTTACATATCTTAAAGATTTATCAGTTGCGTTGCTTGGCAATACAACAGTTGTGAGTTGATATGAATCATTGATTTTTAAAGACAAATAAGAAGGAGAAACATTAACACTGGTGACATGAACTTCTGGGTCTGGAGATTTGTTTCCATATTCAATAACAAACTTTGAGAAATAGCAAACACCATCGCTAGCGACAATTGCGAAATATTTATCAAGAGTTGTAAATTCCCAAGTCACTCCTGTTGTTGAAACATTCTTTTGCCCGCCACTAGTTCCTGTAGTTGGATTTTTGCATTTTCCAAATGCCTCGTTATTTGTTCGAACCTCAACTTTTGGAGTGCCTGTTGCAGAATATACTGTTACTTTTGTTATTCTTCCAGGCAAAGCGTTTGAATTAAAAATTATATTTGCGGTCTTACTGCTATTCATCTGAATTGTATTTTTATTACTAAGGTAGGCATATATTGAACCTTCGATGTTATTACTAGACCAATCATACCAAGCATATTTAGTTGATAGTCCTTCAATAGAATTAATATCAATTTCTATAGATCCACCCTGAGACTCTGAAACCGTAATGCCGCGATAAGATTCTTGTTTATTTTGGTAGTTACAAATAACAAAGGTTGTTCCCACAGAAAGATATTGAATGCCTGTGTTTCCATCAACCCAAGTACATTGTGAGTTATCAATAATTGATGTACTATCATCTGTATATTTTGCAGTAACAGTTATACCATCAGGATTAAAAATATCTCCTTCAAAATAGTCAGTTTGAGTTGCGGTTCCAGACAAAGAAATTGATGATAACTCTTTAACAGTTATTTTGCATGAGGCACTAACTGTTGGAACTACTTTACTAGTTGCAGTTATATATGTTGTTCCAATACCAACAGCGGTAACCAAACCATCATTGACTCTTGCTATATTTGTGTCTAAAGATGCCCAATTTGCAGAGGTATTTGCATTACTTGGAGTTGGAATTACATCTAATTTGAATGTTTCATCTTTTATTAAAGTAACTTCATCTTTCTCAAAATCAAAAGCAGTTGGATCAACTTTTTGGACAGGTGTATCTCCCCAAATAGCATCAACATATTCAGGGTGATCGATGTAAGGATTTCTATTTTTTTGATGTTGTTGAATGCCATTACATCTATTGACTTCTTTTTGGCTTACAGGATCTTGTTTATGCCATTTATAAAATAAATCTGCAGCAGCTTTCGTTAAATGAAAATAAGTGTCATCTTTAGTAAGAACTTTATTTGCTTCAGATGATTTATTACATGCTCCACTAGCACATTGGCTTGCGTATCTAGTTACAAAATAGAAATATGAGCGAGCAAAATCTCCTTTATAGCAATCTGCAGGTTCAAAAACAGTTCCAGATATACCAGAAGTTTTGCTAGTTCCCAACTTCGAAACGCCTTCAACATAGGTGCCTTTAAATGTATAACTTTTACTGACAGTATTAACTTCTCCAAGTGGCATATTTCCACGCCAATTGTTTATGTATCCATCAGTTGGATAAACATGATATGCATCACTCTTCATTGGTGACGCTTCGCCGAACCAAGATTGTGGAATTCCATGTTCTTTATTCCATGAATCTCCAACTTTTGAATATTGGCCGGTATCAGAAAAATCATAGTCAATATCGCCATACACATCCCAAACAGTTCCGTCTGGTCTTGAATCGCTATCATAATAAACAGTTTCTAAATTTTTATATCCAATTACAGTATGGCCATCAATCAAATCTGTTAATTGATTTCTTAAAGCTTTACCGCTTGTTGCAGTAATTGAATCGTAGTAATTTCCGCTATAAGGAGCATAAACAGGTCCATTGATTTTCATTACTTCAGGATTTGTTGCTTCTGTTTCTACATATGTATTGGGAATTGGCTTATTGCTTAACAAAATCCCTGCAGAACTCAGTCCAATCAGTAATGTTGATATCAAAATGGAAGTGCTAATTTTATGTCTCATAATTAATTTTTTATTGTCCCTAAAATTTCTAAGTCTTCTGGAATTGTAATTTTTATATTATTTTTATTGCCTGACACAATAAATGGTTTAATACCTTCTTCAATTGCTAATGAAATATCATCAGTAAAATTTTGATTTTGATATTTCTCATGCAAATTCTTTATCAATATATATTTAAAAGTTTGGGGTGTTTGAGCATGATATATTGAATTTCTATCTAATCTAGTTAGAGATTTATCATCGTTTTTTAAATAAACTGTGTCGGTTTCTTTATAAGCGGTTAAAACAGCAGGATTATTTCTAATAGCTTTAATGTTATTATCTACTATTTCATTAGAAACATTTACTCTATCTCCATCGTGAATAAGAATAACGTCATCATCATTAAAATATTTGCAGTGTAATCCTTTAAACACGCTTTCTTGTCGTGTTTTACCACCACTAATAACGTCGCTTACTTTATTTAGTTTATATGTTTTTAAATCTAATAAAATTTGATTTATATATTCACCTTTTGAAACAACAATGATTTGATCAATATTTTGGTTATTATTAAATGTTTCTAAGGTATAAATATATAGAGGTTTATTTTGAAATACTAAAAATTGTTTTGGAACGGCATAACCAAATCTATTACCATTTCCTCCAAGCAAAATTATCGCAATATTCATGCAAAGATTATATCACTCAAACAAAATTAAATAAATATATTTATCTCCACAGAAAATGTATAATATAAACAAACATATGAAAAAAATAGCACTCCTTATATTACCCCTCCTTTTGTTAGGAACAGGATGTAATTCCACTCCGGGATCAGATAATCCACCTGATCCACCTCCCAAACCAAAAGTAGAATTAACTTTTTCTCCTACAAATCCAGTGGTGAAAGTAGGAAAAACTCTTCAAATCACTACAACGAATTATTCTGGCTTGTTAACATGGTCAAGCGACAGCACAACTATTGCCAGTGTTGATAACAATGGTCTAGTTACTGGCGTTTCTGCAGGGTCAACATACTTACACGCTTGGAACTCAGTTGATAACGTTGAAGGAAGTTTATCGCTAACTGTAGAACAAGAACACACTGACTATAAGGCAGTTAACGATCCTAGTCCGGAAGCAATAGAAGTTTCAATTTCGACATTAATTAACAAAAGTTCTAGCGATACAACACATTTATATAGAATAAAAGGCATAGTTGAACAAAATACATACTCTACAAAGGGTGTTTTTGATATTTCTGATGCATCTGGATATATAGAAGTTTATGGATGCGGTTCAACAAAAAGTTCAATTCAAAAAAATGGAAATACATATAGTTATGTAGAACAAAAATCATATGGATCTCTTGATGGCAAAATACACGCTGGCGATGAAGTTATTATTGAAGGTATCTACACCATATATCAATCGTGGAAAAATATAAAAGAATTTCAGGGCTATGTAGTTGGATACACACCTATGGGCAAATCTATTCCTTCAATTCCATATCCTGGTTCAGATACATATTCTGGAAATTATTACAACAATGTTGATTTATCTGTTTCAGGAAATACATTGATGTCAAATTTGCAAACCAAGATGTTTGAAACCCATGATTTCTCAAAAATGACTTATAACGGTTTATATAGTGGGTATAGCAAAACCGGAGAAACGAGTGGAAGCTATTATAAGTGCTTTTACACTGGAAAAACATATTCGAAATCTAACACAAATAGAGAACATGTTTGGGCTCAATCTCTATCTATACCATATCCAGGAAGTCAAGAACAACTTTGGGGAGAAACTGGCGGGGGTTGTGATCTACACCATATAAGACCAACATATAAAAATGTTAATTCAACAAGAAGCAGCCTTCAATTTGGCTCTTTATTTGGATATAAAAGCAGCACTATAGATACAACTTATGGCTCTCCAATAAAATACACAGAAACAACATGGGAAGTTCCAGATAAAATAAAAGGCGATGTAGCTCGTATTGTCTTATACACATATATGCACTATAACAGCGGATTTTCTGGTATAGAACAAAGACAATATACTGGCGGATTATGTTTATATTGTTTAGTTGTTGCAACTAACGTTAATCAAGCAATGAAAATTTTAAAATATTGGAATGCTATTGATCCGGTAGATGATATTGAAAAACAAAGAAACGAAGGGGCTTTCAATGTACAAGGAAATAGAAATCCATTTATTGATTATCCAACACTCGTAGACAGACTTTAATTATGAAAAAAATATTATTAGTATATTGGACTGGAACGTTTAATACACGTTATACCACAAACCTCCTCAAAACTAGATTTGAATCCCTGGGTTATGAAGTCACAACACTAGAACTTGACTATAAAACACCTAAAAAAGTAGATGTTTTTCATTATGATTTAATTGGTGTTGGTTATCCGATTTATGGTTTTAATATTCCTCATTTCATAAATAAATGGTTAAGACATCAACAATGGAATATTAACAGTCAATATTTCTTTTACAAAGATTCAGGTGAAACAATGCACGCAAATGATGCGAGCAGTTATTCAATTTTTAACTGGTTTAAAAGACATCACATCAAGTTCACGAATGAATATCACTTTGTGATGCCTTATAATATCCATTTCAGATTTGAAGATAACTTAATTCGCGAAATGCTAGAATATAACGACAAACTAGCAGACATTATCGTTTACGAAGTCACTAACAAAATAAATAATATAAAGAAATACAAATTCATCCATAAATTCATAACTTTCTTTGTGAGATTAGTTTATATTTGTGGACCAATTAATAGTTTTCTATATAGAGTTGATAAAAACAAATGTAATAAATGTGGCCTTTGCGTTAATAGCTGCCCAAGAAATAACATATATTTCGACAAGAACAATAGGGTGAGATTCCACCACCACTGCGAAAGCTGTATGCGATGCTGTTTTATGTGCCCAAAAGATGCATACTTTATGGGCTTTCTACAAGGATGGAAAGTTAATGGCAAATATGATCTAGAAAATATTAAAAAAATGCCCAGTGAAGGTAAGGTTATTACTAAAGAAACTAGAGGGTTCTTTGAATGCTATATTGAAACATTTGATTATATTGACAAACGATATAAAGAGCTATTTAAAAAATAACGAATTCAAGAAAAAAACCTTTGATCTAAAGGTTTTTTTCATTATTTCTCAGTCTCAATTGGTTTAAATTTGAGCAATCCCCAAAGATAAAACAATAATAAAGTTACACTGAATAATAAGCCACCAATTATGTCGCTAGCCCAGTGAACTCCAGCAGCAAATCTACAACCTAAAATCCCTAACATAAATAAGATGGAAACAACATCTGTTGCAATCTTAATTTTCATATTCTTAGTGAAGAATCTAATTTCAACAATTAATGAAGTCATAGTGCATACTGCGAGCATTGTATGACTGCTAGGAAATCCTTCTTCTAATTTTCCATCTTTTATAATTGGACGATAGTTTATATGTATGAATTTAAAAGCAAAATAAACAATTAAAACAACAATATAAAAAACACCAAGAACCAAAATGTGATGATCAACCTTTTTAAGAGATTTTCTCTTTATTAATTGAATAAGTCCTATAAGCCCAAAAACAGCAACAGGGGCAAATGCTACATAACCTAAAACAGTTGATAACTTATATGGAAGAGAGTGATATCCAATTTTTCCATTAACAAATAAGTTTAATTGACTAAATCCTACTTGAATAGAATCTTTATATGGCTCTAATGTTTCAACAACAATTGGATGATAGTTAACAACATCTATACATTTAACTAAAATAGTAAATAAAATTGTGGCCACTAATAATATCAAGGCCGATATTAACAATCTTTTTTGAATAATCTTTTGATTCATATTCAATACCTCGAGCCTATATCCTAATTAAATTAATATTTATTTTCAAGTTAAATGAAAAATAGCGATAGATAAACGCTATTTTTTATAAATTAAATTATAAAATTGTTACTGTTCCATCAGGAGATACTTCTAGTGTATCAGTATCCTTAACAGTTTCAAGGAATTCTTTACCTAATCCATCAATAACAATGATGTCGCTTTTCTCCCAAACAACTGCAAGGACAGTTCCTGCAGCAGCTAAAGAGTCAATTGACTCCGAGAATAACAAACATGCTGGATTAGTTTTCATTGAGCAAATAACTTGAAGAACCATTCCACCGGTTGTTGAGCCTATTGTTTGTGGTAAGCATAGTGCGATACCAGTGATGTTTTTTCCATACAAATCAGGATTGTTTTGGTCACTAGCAATAACATTTTTAGAACCTTTAATCGCGGATGATTGGAACGTTGCTAATGTATTAAGACCATAATGTGAAACAATACATTTGCCTTTATAACTTCCAGGAGCTAAAACTCTACCATTAAATTTCTTCATAATTATTTAACTTCCTTTCTACCGCTGATAATGTTGATTAACTCATCAGTCTTGTAATACCTAGCAAGTGTATATGTTCTAAGTTTATTGCTAGAAGTAACGATTCTTCTCTTCTTTGTTAGAGGGTTATTTGAATACATTAATGGACAAATACAAGTTAATTTAGCGCCGGTTTGCATAAGTTTTTCATAATTTTCAGTTTTCATGAATACTTCTTTAACTTTTGGAGCTGTACAAATAATTGTTCTAATTTGGACCTTCTTTTTGTTGTTATCTTTTAAGGCTTTTGTGATTTTTTCAGTCCATTCATTTAATTGAGATAAAGAAAGATGTGGACATCCGATAAAGGCTAAATTTCCTTCTTTGGTTTTGTCTTTCCACATAACTGGATAATTCTTATATACTCTTTCCAATTCTGCATCATCAATAACATATTCTTTATAATCTTTTGCTAATAATTTCTCACCTTGTTCTTTTGCTTCTGGAGTTAACTTATCAATATGATATAAACCAACAGCACCATTACTTGCAGTAGCAGCACCAAAATCTTTCAAGAAGTCTAAAGCTTGGTCATTAAGTTCTGTACCAATCCATTTGTCTAATCCAACAACATATGGCACTTCTTCTAAGACTTTCATACCAATAGCACTTCCCAAGATTTGAGCTTCTGGCATTTTTGTTAATTTAAGCGTCACTTTCCAAGTAGCTTTTCTTCCTTCGTCAGTAACTAAACCAAATTTTGGAACAAAACCAATAGCAGCACCAAATATATCAATCATGCCGCTATTTCTATTACATCTAGCTCCTAAAACTGAGTTTGCATAGTTAACAGCGCTGCTTTCAGCCCAGGAAATAACATCACCTTTTTTAGGTATATTGGCGTTCTCTTTAAAATAACAAGCACATGTGAATGAGTCTTTATCGACTAATCCAAGTTTTGTTAATTGTTCTTCATAATCTTTTTGTTTTCCATACATGACAAGATCAAATACTAACCTTTCAAGTGGACTACATTTAACATTTTTATAATCCAAAGGTCTTGGATCCATTGTAAATCCACCAGGAACTTTTATTCCTTCATTAATCATTTGATCCATAATTCGATAAACCGGTTTTAATAAAGGCATGCCGAAAGATGTAACTAAGTGACAACAAGGGTGAGTAACTGCTACTAATTCTGGAGCGTCAAATATGTCACCATATCTAACGATGGTTTCCATAATTTTAGCTTTAACTTCGCCTTGCTTACCTTCTAAAATTTCTTGTTGTTCTTTAGTTAATTTCATTTTAGGTGTATACATATAAATTCCTCCCTAAATTTTCATACAGACATCCCAGCTGCGCCAGATGACTGTTCTTAGATTGCCTACAGAGTAGCAATCACCAACTAAGTGGATACGACCACTCTTTTTATTTAAAGGCATTGGTTTGTAACCAATTGATGAGATAACTTCATCGCCTTTAATTTCAAATTCTTTTCCAGATTTATCAACTACAACAACACCATCTTTTGTAATTGATTTAACGCTTGTTTCTAAATAAACAGGTGTTTTTGCATATTCGAAATAATCTCTAAGATAAGAAGAGTTAGCAAGGCAGACACCTTTAGCGGCGATTAAATCATTCTTCATTTCAATGATTGTTGGTTTTTTGCCTAACAAACAAAGTTCGTAAGCAATTTCACAGCCTGTTAAACCACCACCAATTATGATTGGGTTGTTGCCAGCTTTTTTCATATCCCCTGCTAAGAATTTGCAAGCTTCAATGACTCTTTCACTGCCAGCTAATTTTAATGTATTTGCTTTACTGCCAGTAGCAATAATAACATCATTAAATTCTTTTAATAATTCACATCCGCATTTAACTTCTGTATTCAATTTTATTTCGATATTTGGATATTTCTTTAGTTCATCTTTATACCAAGAAATTAATCTTCTATCAGAGGCTTTAAATGATGGGGCTGCTGCTAAAATAAACACGCCTCCTAATTCATTAGTTTTTTCAAATAATGTGACATTATGTCCGCGTTTTGCTAGTGTTATTGCACTTTCCATACCGCCAATACCACCACCAACAACAGCAACTTTTTTAATCTTTTTAGCCTTTTTAATGAAGTATTTTTTTGATTGCATTGTTTCGGGATTTAATGCACATCTTGCCATATGTAATGCATCATTTAACGATTGATCATTTGGTACACCTTTGTAGTGACACATATTGAAACAACCATTATGACATTCTATACATGGATGAATATCTTTTTCTTTTCCCTCTTTGAGTTTTGTTACCCACGCTGGATCAACAAGGAATTGTCTTGCAACACCCATTGCATCGATATAGCCTTTTTCAATTGCTAAACTTGAAGCATCAGCATCCATATTTCCAGCGCAGACAACAGGAACAGAAACATGTTTCTTTAATTCGCTTACTTCTTTAAGGTTGCAGTTTCTTCCCATATATCCTGGTGGGTGAGCCCAATACCAAGCATCATATGTTCCATTATCACAGTTGAGCATATCGTAACCAGCATCAATTAAATAATTAGCGGCTTTAATACTTTCTTCCATATCACGGCCAACTTCAGTATAGTTATCACCTTCAATAGGCAACGCACCTTTACCAAAGCCTTTAGTTTTACTAACTACTGAATATCGAAGTGAGACAGGGAAATCTTTTCCGCACACTTCTTTAATAGCTTTAACTATTTCAACAGGGAAACGATATCTATTTTCAAAGTTGCCACCATATTCATCAGATCTTAAGTTAGCATATTTTAATGTAAATTGATCTAATAAGTATCCTTCGTGAACAGCGTGGACTTCGATACCATCAACTCCAGCATCTTTACATAATTTAGCAGTTTTTGCAAAAGCATCAATTAATTGTTTGATCTGTTTTTGAGTTAATGGATGAGTCATAACTTTCTCAGTCCATCTATTAGGAGTTACACTTGGAGCGCCATTTATCCAATTCATATTGAATATTGGTTTCATTAATCCACCAAGCAATTTATTTGTTGAACATTTTTCCATTAAAGGATTTAAAGCCATACTACGACCGAAGCCAGCAGTTAATTGAACAAATAATTTAGCTCCAGTTTTATGGAATTCATCCATATATACTTTTAAATCTTTGTACATTTTTTTATTGCTATAAAGCCAGCCACCCATCATTGGATTTTTAACTGGTGCAATACCTGGTAGTATTAATCCTACATTGTTCTTTGCTCTTTCTAATAAAAACTTAGCTGCCTCCTTATCAAATTTAGCAGGTTCCATCCAACCAAAAAGAGAAGTGCCGCCCATTGAAGTCATGACAATGCGGTTTTTAATCTCCACATTACCTATCTTCCAAGACGTAAAAAGTGAGTTATATTTTGAGTCCATACATATTAACCTCGACATTATTATAATAAACATTTTTTCTTAAAAAGTAAAAATGATTGCAATACTTTAATAAATTTGTAGCGTTTTAGTGCTAAAAATAATAATATTAAAACAAATAAGGAGATATTTACAATGTCAACACATGAACAAATTGTTGCTGCAATGGAAGCATATGTAGCAGAAAATGAAAGATTCACTACTAAAGGCGTCAAAGTCAGTGCCTCAAGAGCAAGAAAAGCTTTAATGGAACTCGCAAAACTCGCCAAAGTTAGAAGAGGCGAAATCTTAGCAGAAAAAGCTAAATAATAGCGTTTCTATATTGACATTAAGGATGCATTAGCATCCTTTTTATTTTTTATATGAAGGATCTATGGCGCAAAGTTCATCGAAACTATCAATTTCAACGATGCTTTCTTTATTTACGTATCTTGGTTTTACATTGAAAAACTCTTTATATTTATCAAAAATACACATTTCCCAGAATAATTGTCTATTTTCAATATTCGAATACATCAATTTTAATTTTTCTCTTAATACCTTTGAAGATTCTTTGTCCCAATAAGAAATGCCAAAGGCTTGGACACAATCATTTCCACCTTTTCTATAATTTATTGCATTCCCTTTATTATCAATATCAAAACACCAATCATCAGTTGAGTGTACTTTTGTGCCTAAATAATTATTTTCATATTCATATTTTCTTATGACATCATCACCAGTAATATAAAAATCAGCTTCACATAAATAAGCGTTTTCTAAATAATCTGTAATAAGTATTGCACTTGCAATATTGTTTTCTTTTTCGTATAGATCATTATCAACAAACTTAACAAAAGGGTAATCCTTTTTAAGCTCATCAAATTTATATTTTAAGTAGCCTCTAACTATAACTATGTCAAAAATCCCTTGCTTGACACATTTTTGTATCAGAGTTTCAATAAATCTAACACCATTAACCTTAACCATTGGTTTTGGCATTGTTAAGGTTATTGGAACCATTCTAGAGCCAAATCCTGCCGCCATAATAATTACTCGTTTGACACGATATGGTTCTAGTGCTTTCAAACCAACGTTATTGATTTTGTTGTCTGTAACATAACCAAATTTGCTAAGATCATTCATCTCAGCGTTTTTAAGAACTTGTCCTTGTTCAAGTTTAACGAGCTGTTCAAAAACTTCCTTAGTCATTATAGTTCTCCAATACATACTTTGAATATTTCTTGGCCATAAAATACCAGTTATATAATGATTCACCCATTATAGCTCTACAGCTTTCTCTATATAAAGCCCAAACAAACCAATAGTAAGCAACGATTGCAATATAACTCATGTAATGTTTTTCTGCTTCATAACTATATTCATCACCGAGATATTCTTTTATTACTGATTTTGCTTCATCAAATTCATACATCGCATCGACAATATAATATCCAACATCAACTCCGCGATCTGCCTCGCCCGCATATTCCCAGTCAATTAAAGTAACTTCTTTAGTATCATTTGAAATCAACCAATTAAATCTATATGTATCACAATGGCAGAAGCATTTATCAGAAAATTTATCGTCTTTTACCATTTTGTAAATATTATTAATTTTTTGTTTAAGTTCTTCAAAATCTGGCATTGATATTCCTTGAGATGTTTTTAATATTTTTTCCATTTCCAACGCATCTTCAAATGGTAAAAAATTATAATCAACATGAATGTTAGAATCATGCAATTCTCTTAATTTATTAATTACTAATTTAGTATCATTCTTCGATAAATATGAGGGAATTGCAGTGTTTTCTATAAATTTCGATATTTTCCACCCAGTTTTTTCATCCATAAAAATATAGCTTGGATCGATGCCTAATTTTTTAGCAAGAATTAAAGATTTCTTTTCGTTATTTCTTTTTA
Organism: Bacilli bacterium; assembly: GCA_024408095.1. GTDB lineage: Bacteria > Bacillota_I > Bacilli_A > RFN20 > CAG-826 > JAKSVI01. The sequence continues at coordinate 29,451 of JAKSVI010000003.1, read as the reverse complement.
TAATTTTTTCTGTGCCTTCACCTGGATGACGATAAACATATTTAACTCCATCAACTTCAAAAATATATGATGTATTTGTCATTCCTTCTTTAATAGGAAGAAAATCATGTATATCATTTTTATCACAGTCTAAAACACTCGCGATATTTTCGAATATCTTACTTGATGTATTTTCAACATAGGTTTCATCAAATTTTCTTAGTTGAGTTAGATTATCAAATTCAAAAATATTTTTTTCACTATTTAAGGAAGAATGCATTGCTGGTAAAACGTGAATATTTTTAAGGAAAACAGTTTCCCAATAGTCGTGATCAAAATCTCCAATATCGTGATGCTCCTCTAACAATTTTTTAAAGGCATCACCAAATTCTTTATTCCAGAATGAAAACCCTAAAAGTATAAGACCTTTATTTCTTATTTTTGACTTTCCTTTTATTTCATCGTTATGAGCAATTTCAACATAATCTTCATCTAATTTTTTCTCTACTTTAACCGTTGTATATATTGATTCAAACTCATATTGATGAAATGGATTCTTTACAAAATATTGATCACAAGAACAAATATATGAATTCTCAAAATGTTCTTTAACTAGATATAAAGATTCGCAATTATTCTTATTCATGAATTCACTGTTAATTACGACATGCAAACCATACTTTTCGGCAAGATAAAAGAACGACTCTTTTTTGTATCCTAAAACAATAAAAATATTAGCAATTCCAGCTTCTTTTAATTGTTTTATTTGTCTTTCAACAAGAATTTCACCTTTTACTTCAAACAAACCTTTTGGTTTTTCAAAAGAAAATGGGGCAAATCTAGTTGATGCTCCAGCACATAATATAATCGCGGATTTAACTCTATAATTATTAAGTTCTTTTATACCCTTTTTTGAAATATTTTTATCTTCAATTAATCCTTGATTTTTTAAAGATGAAATTGATGAAGACACAGTGCCGATAGAAAGCGACAAAATATTCGAAAATTCTCTAATATTTTTATAGCCGTTTTCGTATATTTCTCTTAAGATTAAAAATTCGTTCTTATTCATATTAAATCTTATGTTTTGAGAATATTCCCTTAAATAAAATTCTCAATATTGATTGCTTTTGATCAACATATTCTTTGCCATCTATAAAAACATTTTGAACATTCAATTTGTTTAACATAGATTTTTCCATATCGAATGGATTTGTATTTAGAATAACAAAGCTAGCAGACTTACCAACTTCTAATGAGCCATATGTTTGTTCATCAAAGGTAGTCCAGAATCCGTTATATGTACACATCCTGATAGCTTCGTTTAATGTTAAAGCTTCATTTGGATTTGAATGATTAACAGCTTTATAAATCCAATCTATAGGATTGGGGTTCGTGCACGGTCCATCACTTCCAGCAGAAATAATTATTCCTTTATCCCAAAAAGTCCTTAATGGATTTAATCTAGAACATCTTTCTTTACCTAATATAGATTCGAGATATTCGTCAGGCTCTTGTTTCCAGGAAATAAAAGCTGATTGAACTGGCATTTGAATATGATATTTTGAACATATTTCAATTCCTTTATCAGTTGGTAAACAATCATGAATAATTCCGTGTCTGTGATCATTCCTTGGATAATCATTTAACGCTTCTTTTAAACATTTTGTCGCTTGGTCAAAAGCTTTGTCACCGATAGCATGCATTTCAATTTGAAGCCCAGCACGATTAGCTTTCTTACAAAAATCTATTACTTTTTTATCAGAATAATATAAGACACCATCATTATCCTTATTATTAATATATGGTTCGTTAAGTTTAGCATCTTGAGATCCAAAACAACCATCTAGAGCGCATTCAAAACAACCACCTATTCTTTTTAAATGTCTTTTCTTAGCGACCCCTATATTCATTGATTGAGGGAATATTCTTAATTGCATTCCTCTTTGCAATGATTTTCCAAATAATTTTTCGAGCGTTATATCAATATTTAAAGGAAAGCCAACACCCGATACGCTATGGATCATCGATATGCCATTTCTTGCTTCAAAATCAATTGCTTTTTTCATTCCTTTTATCATTGCAATTAAAGATAAGGAGGACGAAATATAATCGCTAACTGCAAAGAAAGCTTCTTGATTCATTTCTCCTGTTTCTGGATGATATCCCCGCAAATCACGCACTTTTTTATCAATTTTCTTTAAAAGTACACTATTTACAATGCAGGCATGCCCATCATATTTAACTATCATCATTGGCTTATTTGGGCATACTTCATCAATCTCTTTTTTAGATAATAAAACTTTTTCTTTAACTGAATATGGAGAAGCTCCAAAAGCAATAAGCAATTTGCCTTTTGCTGTCTTAACATAGTCTTTAATCATTAATTTAATTTGCTCGTTACTAGTTGCGCCCATAACGTTTAAACCAGCATTAAACATTGCAAAGGAAGCAAAGTGTTGATGTGTATCACAAAACGTTGGACAAATAGCCTTATCTGATAAATCCACTATTTCAATATTTTTATATTCTTCTGGAAGATCATTACCAACATGAATGATTTTCTTTTTATCTACTATTAAGTATTTGAAGATATCATCATTTTTATTAACAGTAATAATATTACTTTTGTAACAAACCATAATTAAAAACTGCCAAGAACATAATATTCTTGTTCAAAATTTTATGCAACTGTTATTTTTTGAACATTATTATTTAAAAAATGCTTTATATTCGTGATGACAAACTTGTTGTTCGATAGGAGGTAACTTCATATAGTCGTTGTAAAGACTGGTTAAAACCTTATCGTAAGATTTAGGTATATAAAATTCATATTCCTCAAATTTATGTAGTATGCGATAATCGCATATATTCTTATCAAAAATGTAGATATTATTCGTTAAATTATACATATCATTGCAGCAATAGTAATTAAATTCATAGTTACCTTGCATATAATTGTCTATTTTTAATCCAAGAGAATGTTCGTGGCCTAAGAATGGTAATCTTAATAGATGTCTTAAGACCATTTTAATAGGATTCTTGCTAATTGGTTTAACCATTGCTAAAGACAAACCTTTGCACCATATATTCTCTTTTTTTCTAAGTTTCAGATAACGTTTTTCAGAATCGATTTCATCTAATGGAAAAACATCAATATACACACCTATTTCATATTTTTGCTTTGCAATATTCTCATGAAGATCTGTGTGCTTATCAAACACCTTAGCCCAGTGTAATGGATACTTTTTGTTATATTTGCATGAAATAACATCACTATGTTCGGATTTATAAGTTTTTATAAAAATCTCATAGTCTTTTCTTGGCATAGCAATATCAACATCATCATCCCAAGGAATATAACCATTATGCCTAATGGCTCCTAATAATGTGCCAAAAAACAAAACATAACATAAGTTGTTCTTTTCACAAAATTCATGAATTTCACTTACGATACGAGCGGATATTTGTTTAACATCAGTAACAGTGACTTCTCTTCCCATAATAAAGACAATATGATTATATCATTCTTTTGATTTATTTAACTTAATTGAATTATAGATCTTCTTTATATGTGTCGTGAGTTTCTGGTTTATAGATTTCACTTATCCACATGATAGTATAAGAATTTTCATTACCTGTATTAGTGATACTATGAGTGTAATAAGGAATAATATCAACTGGCTGTGGATTATTACCACTAACGTTATTCACTAACATTTTATTATTCTTAATATTTCTTTGTTTAATTTCGCATTGGCCTTTCACTGTGTAGAAAATTTCTTTTTTATATGTATGATAATGTCCGCCTTTTGTAATTCCTGGATAAGACATATTCATGCTAATTTGACCAAACTTTTTACTTTTATACAACTCTTCAAAACTTCCTCTAGCATCAGTCGCATAATTATAGGTACTTCCTTCATCTGATAAATAATCTAAGAATGTAATAAACAACTTAACTTCAAATTCATTATGCAGTAAAGGTAGATGAGTATCGCTTTCAACACATTTTTTAAAGTAATAAAGTAAATCCGCTAAATGACCAAGTGAACAATCATAAAGAGGAGAAATATAGCCGATTTGATAGGGTTTTTGATTACTTTTGCCTAAAATTACATTCAAAATTTCATCACAAATGTCATCAACATAATTGTAATGAACAACATAATTTGGATCTCTAACTTCAATATCTAAATTATGGGCGATATTGTAACAAAAGGTAGCGGATGCGCTGTTATAATTTGGTCTGCACCATTTGCCAAAAACATTACTAAATCGATAAACAAATACTTTAATTCCACAGCTTAAAAGATAGTCTTCCATCTGTTTCTTACTTTTACCATAATCATTATCTAAAGAAGCCTGAGTAGAACTATTAGAAATTATGACAATTTTATCATTATATTTTTTAATTAGCTCAACCAACTTAATCGTAAAGTTAACGTTTCCATCATAAAATTCTTCTTTATTTAATGGGCGATTAACACCCGCTAAGTGAACTATAAAGTTGGATTGTTTAATATAAGAAATTAATTCATCTTCGCTAGAACCTAAATCATATTCAAAAACATCATGGCCATTTCTTTTTAATGTTTGGCACATGTGTTTGCCAATAAAACCTTTAGCACCGGTAACTAAAACATTCATCGAATTAGTCTTTTCTCCAGACCATTTTGTTTACCACTCCAACATAACTTTGGATGAGTTTAACAACTTTGTCTGAAACATTTGTATCCACATAATTACTTACTGGCTTACAACCAGCTTTGTTATTTACCGCAACTTCAACAGCTTGTAATAAGTTCTTTTCATCAATTCCTGCTAATACAAAGCATGCCTCATCTAAGGCTTCAGGACGTTCTGTTGATGTTCTTATACAAACTGCAGCAATTGGTTTATTAATTGATGCATAGAAACTGCTTTCTTCTGGAAGAGTTCCACTATCGCTAACAACAGCATAAGCATTCATTTGTAAGTTGTTATAATCTAAGAATCCAAGAGGTTCATGCATAACAACTCTTTTATCTAATTTAAATCCAGTGGATTCAAGTTTCTTTTTGCTTCTTGGATGACAGCTATATAAGACAGGCATGTCATATTTTTCCGCTAATGAGTTAATAGCGTTAAATAGGCTTAAAAAGTTTTTATCAGTATCAATGTTTTCTTCTCTATGAGCGCTTAATAAGATATATTTACCTTTTGTTAATTTGAGGCGCTGTAAGATATCACTGCTTTCAATACCTTTTAAATTATTCGTTAAAACTTCTGCCATAGGAGATCCTGTAACATATGTTCTTTCTTTAGGAAGACCACAGTCTGCTAAATATCTTCTAGCATGTTCACTGTAAGCTAAGTTCACATCAGAGATAATATCAACAATTCTTCTATTTGTTTCTTCTGGTAAGCATTCATCTTTACATCTATTTCCAGCTTCCATATGGAAGATTGGGATATGTAATCTTTTTGCGCCTATAACACTTAAACAACTATTGGTGTCTCCAAGAACAAGAACAGCATCAGGGTTTATTTTAACCATTAATTCATAGCTTTTTGCTATGATGTTTCCCATTGTTTGTCCTAAGTTTTCTCCGACTGCATCAAGGTAGACATCTGGTTCTTTAATGTTTAAATCTTTAAAGAAAATTCCGTTGAGGGTGTAATCATAATTTTGACCAGTATGTGCTAAAACACAATCAAAGTATTCTCTGCATTTATTAATTACTGCAGCAAGTCTTATGATTTCTGGTCTAGTTCCGACGATGATTAAGAGTTTAATTTTTCCATTATTTTTAAACATAATGCTTCTCTCCTTTTCAATAACTATTCGTGTTGTTTAACTGGGCCACCAAATAATTCTAGTTTCTGTAATAATTTTTCCATACCTTTGACATCAAGTCTACCAGTATTATGTGAAGTATAGCTTTCCCCTAAGTTTAATTTTTTATTTCCCTTAGAGAAATACTTGTCATAATTTAAATCTCTATTATCAGCTTTAATACAGAAGAAATTACCCATATCTACTGATTTAAGCATTTCTTCTTGAGTGACTAAAGTTTCATAAAGTTTTTCTCCATGTCTTGTGCCGATATAGCTGATACCAGTTTTACTCTTTGTTAAATTTATAACAGCTTTTGCTAATGTTTCTATTGTTGCAGCTGGAGCTTTTTGTACAAATAAGTCGCCTTGTTCACCATGTTCAAAGGCATATAAAACTAGATCAACAGCATCATCTAAAGTCATCATGAATCTTGTCATATCTGGATTTGTGATGGTAATTGGTTTACCTTCTTTAATTTGATTTAAGAATAAAGGAATGACACTTCCACGGCTTGCCATAACATTTCCGTATCTAGTTAAGCATAAAACCGTATCACCTTCTAAAAGTTGTCTACTTCTAGCAATAACATTTTTCTCCATTAAAGCTTTTGAAATACCCATTGCATTTATTGGATATGCTGCTTTATCAGTGGATAAGAATATTGCTTTTTTAACGTGGTTTCTAACACATGCTGTAATAACATTATCACTTCCGATAACGTTAGTTCTAACAGCTTCCATAGGATAAAATTCACATGAAGGAACTTGCTTTAAAGCAGCTGCACTAAATACATAGTCAACGCCTTTAAAAGCATCAATAATACTTTCTAAATTTCTAACATCACCAATGTAGAATTTTAGTTTTTCGTTGTTATATGCTTTACGCATATCATCTTGTTTCTTTTCATCACGTGACAATATTCTTATTTCTTTTATATCTGTATTTAAGAATCTATCAACAACAGCGTGGCCAAATGATCCTGTTCCACCAGTGATCAACAGAATTTTATCTTTCAAGATTGAAGTATCTTTTGCAGCGTATTCATTCAATTTTTCAATTGCTCTTTCGAGTTTTAATTGATCCGCTTCTAATTCGTTAGCTTCATAACTAACGTATGTTCTCTTAGATAAACCAACAATTTTTGCGGCTTCTTCTTGAGTTAATTTGCATTTTTTGCGAGTTTCTTTTAATGTCATAATTACACCTCTATCGACAATAATATATTATTATAAAAGTATTAATGCAAGAAAAAAGTGCAAAAATTGCACCTTATGACTAAATTTTATGTATCTAAATTATTTTTTCTCTAACAAACAATTAAACGGTCTAACTGAACCTTCAAGAATAATTTCTTTTACAGTTTCATATTTAATTAGACCTAAAGATGGATTTTTAATGGATGATAATTCACCAGTCACATCTGCATCTACATCGCTATATTCAAACGACAAATCACATCCTGTCATATCACAATTTATTAAATGCAAATTCTTGCAGTAACATAATGGCTGTGTACCTCTAATTTTACAATTGATCAGTGTTAATCCATCGCTGTACCAACCAAGATATTCACCTTCAATAATTGAATCTTTAACAACGACATTTTTTGAATGCCAAAAAGCATCTTTTGTTTTGAAAACACTATTAGAAATTTCCATGTTTTCTACATATTGAAAAGAATATTTACCAAAGAAATTGAGACAATCGATTTTAATATTTTTACTTTCAAAAAACCCGTATTCTGCAGTGATTTTGCTATTTTTTACAATAATTTCATTACTTTTCCACATGAATTCTGGTGAAGAAATCTCACAGCTATCAATAGTTATATTTGAGCTTTCTCTAATTGCCTTAACACCCATAATGCTTGATTGAGAAATATTAAGATTATTGCAGTACCAAAATGGAGCGCGACATCTATTAGAAAAATTTGAATTATTAATATTAACTTTATAACAATGCCACACACTATAACGTAATGAAAATGCAGATTGGTTTATTAAAACATTGCTACATTCCTTTAATGGCGACTCTCCATCTTCTGTTCCATCAAAAGTACATTGTTCAACTTCGATACTGTGTTGGTTATAAAGACTTCTTTCTTTTGAAAAGTTCTGTAATTGTATTTTCTTCATACTGTCAATTATATACCTTCTTATGTTATGCATTATTCAATATTTGAAATCATAATATAAAAGGCTAAAAGAATGCGAGAAACCATTGATTCTATCAAGACAAAAACTTTTGTCTTTGTTTTTTTAATATTTATTTACTAAAATAAAGATACAAATGAGGAGCTTATTATGAAAAAAGGTTTATTTCTTTTGCCTTTTGCAATAACCGCACTAACAATTTCAAGTGCACCTTTAATGGTTGCTGCAGAAGATACACCAGTCAGCCAAAAGCTTGACGCTTTAATTACTGAATATATTGGTGAAAACTCTCGATATACTAAAAAGACAACAATATGCTTAAATGACGCGACTGTTTCCGAAATGGAAAGATATTTCCACTGTAAACAAACCCAACCAAAAAGAACCACTTATTATGATGATGCCAATGAAATGTTACTAATGGCGTTCCCTGATGGCTCATTAGAAACAAGTGCAAAATATAGTGATGCAGTTACAGGTGGATATAAATTAAATAAAGAAACGAAAAAGGTTCATCGTATCATTGCTAAAGAAGGTGCTACCCTTGATACAATGTTTGATGATGAATATATCCTAACAAAATCACAAGCTTCATATTCTAATCGTGAGCATTTATATGATTGCTTTGTTAACCTCACAAAATTAAAACTTGATGGTTTCAAAAATGAAGATGGTAAAGAGGATTGGGGATATGCGTCCGAATATAAAGAATATTATTACAACGTTACCTCAGTAGGATTGGATGCAAATAACGATAGATATTATTCAAACTTCTTAGGTTTTACCGCTCCAATGCTTACACCTCCTTCTTCTCAATACCTAAGCATCAAATCATTGGGTATTTCCGAAAGAAAGGATGCTTTTGGAGAAAAATATCTTTCTTTAAGAATATATGTTAAAGATCAAGATAAAAGCAAAATCGATCCTTCTTTTGGAAGAGGCGATAACGTTTTATCAGAAGCTCGAATTTATAAAGGTATCAGACCAGTTGGAGAAGAAGACTTATCCGTCGGATATTATGTAGTTGGAAGTTTTAACAATTGGTCAATTAATAAAGATTATCGTTTAACATACATGAAATCTGAAACTCTATATGATGAATTTGAATTGCATGGAATATCTTTACAAAAAGGCAATCAATTTAAAATCTTATCTACTAATGATGTTTGGTTTGATAACTGGGAAAATGATGTTTTTGGCAGAACAACTCCACAAAAAAGTGACTACTATGTTCCAACGTCAGGAACTTATAATATTTACTTTAAATTAAGTACAAATAGTCAATTTAATACCTGTACTTATGTCGGAATGGACACAAAAGACTTATACCTAAAACCAGGCGTTTGGAATACCGATAATGCATGGTTCCAAGTTCATATATGGAATAATGATGTTAACTTTGATATTACATTAGAAAAATATAGTGATGACTGTTACAAATGTCTAATTCCAAACTCCTTTACCTCAATGCTCTTTTATAGAAGAAATCCAGATGGAGGAGGTAAATGGAATCAAACCAAGGATTTAATAATGCCTCAAAACATGAACTGCTATAAAATTACAGGTTGGGGCGACTCTGATGGCGAGTGGATTAAAATTTAATTGAATAATTGCAAATGAAACAACATATTAAGTTAGGCTTAGCGGTATTTCTCATGCCTCTTGCATGCTGCTTTTCTTGCACACAATATACTCATGAACATACTTATTCAGAAAAATATAAATATGATGAAACTTATCATTGGCAAGAATCTAATTGTGAACATACTGGATTCGCAAAGAATTTAGGTAAGCATAGCTATGTTGATGGAGAATGTTCCATATGTGGAGCAATAGATCCTTCATACGTTTATGATGAACCAGAAGATGATTTACAAGGTGAAGACCCTGATGATATCACCCATCTAAAGCAAGCCATTTCTTATATGGGCAATAACTACACTATTAATAATTCTTCACATTTTACTCCTAGTGCTCTTGAATTATATAAATCTCATTATGAAAATGATTTCTCGTTACTTTCTACTAGGATGATATCCAATAAATTTTGTTATACATATTCAAATATCGAAGAATATAAAACTCTTCCTGAGTATAACAAAATTTATTTAGACGTAAATGGAGTAAGGAAATACGCTATTGCTGATAGAGATTTAACAACAGCAACAACATTTATACCTAATTTAAGGGATGATGATGGATTATATCCATTTACTCTATCTCAAATTGATGATTCATATTTTGAATTACATCAATTTAAAAGAGTGAGCAAATTTAAATATAGCTGTAATGAAGATATAGTCATTAACTCAAAGGGTCAAATAACACATCCTTCTGTAATAAGTGATTTCTTAGATTTATGCGCTCCTTATCTAAAAAATAATGGCAACTATATGACTTACAATAGAGTAACTATTGAGTTAAATGCGTATGATCAAATAACCAGAATTAGGATATATGCATCTAGCACTCAGGCGAGTAAATTAACTAACAAATACCTTAACAGTGAACACACTCATTGGTATTTATTATTTAACGAAACAACATTCACAAATATCGGCAACACTAAATTAAAGTGTTTAGATAATTATTTTTATATATAAATCATCTAATCAAAAATAAAATGGCGATAAACCATTTTTATCATAATATGGATATAACTCACTCACTTTATCTCTCAAATAGAACCTCTAATACCTGATTTTTTAATAATATATAACGTGCTTTCTTATCTTCATTTAATAATTGTTCATCTTTATTTTGTTTATATTTCAATGTGTAATTTAACTTAACATCTCCAAACTGAGAACTAGTTAGATCAAAAATAATTCCATCTATAAAGTTAAAGCAATGGAATCCGCCATCTTCTAAAGGCACTCCATAAACTTCTCCTCCGTAAATGTCTTGAATTATTAAAGAAGTTATTGAACATTGGCCAACTGTAATATTGTTTTTATTCCAAAGGTTTCTTAATCTTGGCGCACACGTTTGTTCACTCCACGCTTTTGAAAACAAATCATAAAGTTTATCAAGAGAATTAATATCGCTAAATTCCTCTTTTTTAGGCTTTAATGCTAAATCATAGTTTTGAGAATAATATTTTTTCATAACCTTAACAAATTAATAATTTCCGCTTAAATACACTAGTTTTGCAATAGATTTTTAACATTTATATGATAAATTTTAGCGATAACATTTTTATCATTTCCGACAATTTCTTTAAATGCTTGAACATAATTTGATAATTGAGAATAATATTCCTCTTCTAATTTCTTAACATCATCTTCACCATTTGTTTTATAGTCAATAATCGTATAGGATCCATCTTGATTTTCTATAACTAAATCCATAATTCCATTATACAAATTACAATCTTTCATATAGGCAAATGGAACCTCGCACATTACGCTTTTTGATTCTTTAATTTGATTCAAAAGATCTTGAGGTAAGCTTCCATTTTTTTGTTTAAAACCACCTCTAGTAAAAATATCGAAGACACATTCTAACATTTGAATATTTTCATCAGTTAAAAATGGGAATTCATTAACTATTATGGAGATTGCATCATATCTCAGGATAAGACCATTTGAATTAACAATTAACTCTAATAATTTATGAACCATCGTTCCAATTGCAGTTGCAGATGTTGAATCTATATTATTACCATATGAGGAAACTAAATCATCATCTCTTAAATTATCCATTTTTCCATCAATTTTAGATGGATGAATTATTTTATATGAAGGCTTTAATGATTCTTCTGACATTAAAGGTTTATCACAATAATCAGCACATACATTTCCATTATCATCATTATTTGTAGTAGATTCATCTTTAGATAATAAAGCGTCTATTTGCCTATAATCATCCTTGAGTAAATCATCCCAGAACCCTGCTTTAATAACTGGATCTTCATCTTGTTTATTTTTAGCTGTAGATTTGTATAGATATTTAGAAATAATTAATACATTCTTAGCTCTTGTTGCTGCTACATATTCTAATCTTCTTGTTTCACTCTGATTTGATCTATCTTCATCAACATACTTAGATTCTTTGTTGTTTTTAATATCGCTTTCTTTACCGTATTTTGATGAAGTTGTAATCGAAGCATTTTGATTTATAGGAGAATCAATAGAGAAAATATAAACAGATGAGTTTTCAGCATCTCTTTCGATACGATATTTATTCTTTTTAGGACTTGTTTTTTTCTTAGGCGCCGCTAATATGACTACTGGAGCTTCAAGTCCTTTAGTTTTGTGTAAATTTGCTATATGAACTTTGCCACCAGGAGTTGATAAAACATTAAAGCATCTCTCATATTCTGCATTTTCACCAGAAATATCGGAGACAAACTTAATAATTTCTTCTGGAGATTTGCATAGTCCGTTATTAATTTCTTGTTTAATTAATTCATAAGCGTAATAAACGTATTCTAAATATTCATAATTATGTCTATCAAATAAATTAATATTCTCAATTAGATATAAAAATTTAGCACTATAAGACATATCTTTAGTGACGAAATATAAATGCACTAATTTATTGAATTTGTCTTGTATGTCTTTTGACAAAGTAGATATATTATCAATATTTCTATTAATAGATAACGGAATATTATTTAATAGCAATTGTTGAATATCAGATTCTTGTAGCCCAATATAATCCGTTAATAAAGCAAGATAAACATGAGACTTATTATTTGGCATAACAATTGCGTTAAACAATTGCTTAATCTCTGTTAATGCTTCTGATTCATCAAATAAAGAACCTCCTTCAATAAAATGAGGAATTCCCATCTCAACAAATACCTTTAAATAATTATTCAATTGTTTTTTACTTGGTAAAATAACCATGAAGTCTTCATATTTTAGCGTTCTTACACCTTTCAATAAATGTTGCTGTTCATCTTTATAAGTGTAGGAGATAGTATATTGATTCTTTATTAGTTGTTTTATGATTTGGCCAACTTTATGAGCATCACTTTTGGTTGTTCCAGAATCTGATACTTTACCATATTCATCAAAATATGTATAAACACCAGATAAAGTAGCAACATTATCCATATCGTTATATACATCTTCAGGTACTTCAGGGAAGTCGACCTTATCATATGGATAAGAAAATAATTGAGGCATTTGAACATTAAAATATTTCCTTAAATCAACATTAGATCTGAAATTTTTATTTAATAATAATACTTCACAGTGAGTAGGATCTTTTCTAAATAATTCTTCAGTTCTCAAGAACATAGAATAATCAGCACCTGTAAATCTATAAATGGATTGTTTTGGATCTCCCACAATAAATAATGATCCAGGCTTTAAAACACATTTTCGATAGTCTTCATCTAATTGTTCGCTACATAAATAGAAGAAAATTTCTGTCTGCAAAGGATTGGTATCTTGGAACTCATCTAAGAAATAATATTTTCTATTCTTTTGAATGAATTTTATTAATTTCCCTTGAGATTTAACGTCGTTTTTTAAAGAATCTCTAATATTTATAATAAAATCACTATAAGTAAATAATCCTTTTTCTTGAATATAATCTGAAACAATTTTTGAACATTCATAAAATGCCTTAAATAGATAATTAGCAATAAAATTGTTAATGCCATCTTTTATTCTTTCAATGAATTCAGGTTGAATTATGTATTGGTTATTATTTTCTTCATCAATTACAAGATTTAATTTATTTTCATGGCAAGGTAATGATTCAATAAATTTTTTCTTAAAGTGAACGGCTTTTAAAGTATCTAAATATTTTAGTATTCTTTGGTTATGTTTATCCCAACATAAAGAAGGAACATTGCTAGCTTTTAACAATTCTAGTTGCACCTTTGTAGGACTGGGCAAACTTCTTATCAAATTATTTATTTCTCGCGATACATCTTTTAATTGCTCTTTTTCATGTAATAAAGCATTATCTAATTCCAATGTTAAATCTATGTTATGTTCAATAATTGGCAATGAACTTCTTAGTTTTAAGAAATATTGGATGCCTATAATGAAGTCAGATGAACTTTTGAGATAGGAAAGAGCTTTTACGCAATAAGAAGATAAAGGATTATCTTTTATGTTATTGTCATATTTACCAGTTAAAATCTCTAAATAAATTTTATTAATGTATGTTTTTTGTTTATCTTCATCAATAACATTAATTCCTGCAGGAACCTTAAATTCATATGGGTGTTCATTTGTTAATTTTTGTACGAACGCATCAATTGTTCCCATAAAACATAAATTAATATTTTTAAGTGCTTGCCTACAATTTGATGCGGTTTTCTCTGTAGGATCAGGTAAGTCACCTGGTCTATGATTATCTTCTTTATATACATGAGATCTTTTAGAAAGAAGATCTTGAAATCGTTCAAAAAATTCATTAGCAGCAGCTTTAGTGAATGTAATACAAGATATCTTAGAAATATTATCTGGATCTTCTTCTACTAATTTCACTAATCTTTTAACTAAAGCTGTAGTTTTGCCACTACCAGCGCCAGCCTCAACAATATAGTTTTTATTAAGAGAGTTAGTAATTAAATCTCTAGCGACATCATCATTCATCTTCGTCATCAGAAATTTCTCCTTTCTCAGTTAAAACTATATGTCTATTGCATATATCTTTATAATTGCAATATTTACACTTACTCTTACTTGGAGCGGCAATAAAATTACCAGTTGTTAGATCGTTTTTAAATTGATTAATCAAAACATCAAATTTTTCTAAATGGTTTTCTAAATTTTGATCTTCTACTATGATTTCTTGGCCCAATCTAATATATCGATAAATACATTTTTTTACTTTGTACCTTGCGTGTTTACTATTATTTACTAAATATGCATAAGTTAAAATCTGTCCTAAGGTTTCAACTTTACTAGCATCTCTTTCAACCTTACTTTCAGTCTTATAATCTATTATTACTAAACTATCATTTTCTATTTCTATTCTATCGGGTAAACCATGTAACTTTACTCCACTTGGATGTGTTGCAAAAATTTCAGTTTCGCATAAGTACGGCATATTCAATGAGGCCATATCATAGGCAATAGCGGCAATAGATAAAATTTCATCCAGTTTTTTCCTAGCGGTTTCCTTAATTAGGAAGGCTCGTGTAGTACATATCTCTGATTTAAAAACTTTTATAACATCATTAAGAAATTCATCTTTTGTATCTACATTTTTATTTAAATCTTCTAAAGCCTTATGGAGGACATTGCCTATATCATTATAGGCTACATCTTCAATTGGATCAGTAAGGAACGGATCCTCACAACCAACAATATATTTTAGATAAAATTTATAAGGGCAGAGGAAGTAAGTGTTTATCGCGCTAGCGGAATAATATTTGTCTAAATAATTATTGTTAGTGGCACTCAAATCTTGAGAATTTTCATCATTTTTATTGCAATTCGCCACTTTTTTTATGATTTTTATATTATTTAAGTATTGTTGATTCACGTTTCGTGCAACTGAAATAGATGAATCAAAATATCCATGTTTATTTATGATTTTGTTGAAATCGTCCAATGATGTTTTACCGTTATTTTGTGATGAGAAAATATCAAATAAAAGAGCGGATGCATTTTTACTTTTTAGTTCATCAGTTTCATAATAAGGATAAGATAAATAAATTTTATTTTTAGAATTTAATTTAAGTAGATCCAATAAACAATTAGACTTTTCTAGTAATTCATCATGCGATCTATTTCCTTTATATCCCATGCAATTATAATCCATATCCAAAAGAACAAAATCTTCTTTCGGAGAACCTGGATATAATTCATTGCTAAGTCCAAGAACAAATAAGTGTTTACGAATTACATTTTTTGCTTTAGAAATTGTGGTAACATATAAACTTCCTTCGTTACTGATTATTCCAGGCAATGATAATAATTGAACGTTCTCGACGAGATCTTCTAATCGAACTTTCAAACACTCGCCTAACATAACATAATCAACAATAGCGTTTTTTGCCATTTCATCAATTTTATTATCAGGATCAATTTTAAGAAGGCTAAATAAACCAGCAAAACCATTATTAAAAAGATTACAAATATTTCTTAAAGCCTGTGGAAAATTATCAGATACGATATAGTGTATCTTATTGTTGGGCCCACCAAAGTTTTTTTGTTCTCTTATTTGATTTTCAAAAGATATTATTTTTTTCTCATTGCTAAGACAATCTAAGCTAATACGCATTTTGCCTATTGCTTCAACTACTCTGTTATATGTTTGAATATCAGATAAATCTTCAATACATAATAATCCAAATAATTTCTCTTTATCTATGTATGGAAAGCTAAACAATTTTTCTAGTTCATCTTTATTATAAAAACCATTCATCCAGTTGATAATGGTTAAAAGAAATTGGCCTGGCATTGTTACTCTTAAATCTCTTGGCATGCCTATATCAATGGGTAGATTATTTTGAATTGCTAAATCTTGAAATACATTTGCATATTTAGCATTGCTAACAGCGACAGTTACTTCATCGAATTTTATATTATTATCTATAATATATTTAATAACGTGTTCCGCTTCAGCTTTTTCACCAAAAAATGAATTATATTCTGCGACAGAATAATTTTCGTTTTCAATCTCTAAATCTAGATATGTTGGCTCTTTATTAGTTAAAGATTTTATTAATGCTATATCTAATGGTTTAAGAGAAAACGATTTCAGTATTTTTATATCAACATTTATTTTTAAATTAGATGATATTACATCTCTAATTAATTCATATTTATCTATTAAATTTTTACTATTTAATATTTCTAGATATCTCTTAAAACCCTGCAAAACGGAGACATTTTTATTAAGAAATTCGCCATTTAATAACTTTTCAAATTGATTAATATCAACAATATATTCACGCAAATTATTTATGGATTGTACAAAATGAGTTGCATCAGATAATTTGCAAACTTTAAAGTATTGAATTTGTTCCAAAGCTTTATAAGCATAGAAGCTTGCAAAAGTATCATCAAGCAGATGCTTTTCAGTCGAAACGCCATTTCTTTCTAATGCCATTTTAGCCAAATCAATCGAACTAAAAACACGAACACCAAAAGTATTGATGTTTTGTTTTGCAAGAGATCTTAATAATTCGGTCTCGTTTGCTCCTGGCGCAAGGATGATTGTTTCTTTGAATTGCATACCTATTCATTATAACAAAAAAGGGCTGTGAATTGTCACTGCCTTAACATGGATTTTTGATGATAAGTTCTAACGACTTTTCCTATGTGGCAAAATCAACATTCTAGAAGTAGTTTTTATATAATCAACATAATCGCTTCTGCGGCTCTTATGATGATTTTCAGCCAATGGAATGGATATAAATTCAAACAATAATATCATCAATATAAATCCTAAAGATAAGTACCACACACTAGAATAGACAACAATAAACGATAAAAATATACCAATCCAAATTAAATTTTCTCCTAAGTAATTAGGATGTCTTGAATAATTCCATAAACCTTGTTTGCAAGTTACTCTTTCTTTTGTTGTTCTTAAGAACACATGCATATCTCTATCTGCAAAGAGTTCAAGTAAAATGCCGATAAGCATAATAACTGCACCAATTAATGTCAAATATGAGTTGTTACCTCTCATGAATAGATATAAAAGAGGCACTAAACATACATAAACAATTAATGTTGGAATCATATGAAGTCCAAAGAAATTTACAATAAAAAATTTACCTTTAGATAATTTATGTCGATAATCACTATATCTATAATCTTCATGCGTTAAATTTGGGAATGTTGTTATCCAATTAACTGTTAATCTAATTCCCCATATTGCTAAAACAGCAAATAAAATAATATTAGGAATAGAAAAATATGCTTTATAAGCAATAAAGAAATACAAAGAAATAACTATAGGGGTAACACTCCAATAAGGATCATAAACAGAAGTATTTTTAAATAAAAGTGAGAAAATAAAACACACAACTGTAGCTATTATGTCAGCGACAAAAAATCTTAATAAATCATTATTAATAATAAATATAGATCCATAAAATCCTACAGCAAAACATATAACGTAAATAATTAGAACTGTAAGTAAAGATAAACATCTCGAATTAATAATTTTCTTCATAATTTAATTAGAAACCCTCTGCAAATCTAGTATATTGAGACAAATTTGTTAAGTCTCATTATGTTTCACAATTGCTTTAATTAGTATAGTCAATTTTAGAAACTTAAGATATTATAGACATCTTTTTGCGAATTCTTAATAGTAATATACGAAATAATGATATTATATCAACATGTCTATAGAAAAATGGATAAGCAAAAATATCAATAAAAGTAATTTTGAAAATAAGAATGTTTTCATAACCGGCGGAAACTCTGGTATTGGTTTTGAACTTGCGCGACATTGTGCAAAACTAGGAAGTAATATTTTTCTTTTATGTAGAAACGAAACTAAAGCTAAAGATGCAATTACATCTCTACAACAAGAATTTCCTAAATGTAATATAGGATTTATTAAATTAGATTTAGCCTCATTCTCATCAATAGAAAATGCAGCAAAAGAAATCCAAAAATATGATGTTGATCACTTTGTAAATAACGCAGGTGTATTTAGACTCCCATATTCTAAAACTGAAAATGAATTTGAAATTGTCATGGGAACTAATTATCTTGGAACGCTATATCTTTCCAATTTACTTTTACCTTATTTTCAAAGATTAAAGCACAAGGTACATATGCTTTATGTCTCCTCATTAACCACTAGATATAATAAAATTGACTATAAAGATTTCTTTATGGAAAATAGATATAAACCGATGAAAATTTATGCTCGAAGTAAAAGAGCAATTAACAATATGTTTTGCTATTTTGAAGAAAAATATGCCAATTCTAATATAGTTTTTGACTTATCTCATCCAGGAGGAACATATTCTCCCCTTATTCAAAAAGGATATAGAAAGAAGGCGTTTCATGCAATTGCAAAAGGGTTTATGAAAGTGGCATTTCATACTCCAAGAAAAGCTAGTTTATCAATGCTTTATGCTCTTAATATGGATCAAAATAATACCACTGGACCAAGAGGAATTTTTGAAATATCAGGCTATCCTAAAAAATGTAAGCTTCCAATTGATAAAGACTATCAACATTGTGTTGAAATTGGAAATAAACTAATAGCTTCAAAATAAGAAAAGAACTCGGGAGTCCCAAGTTCTTTTTCTAATATAATAAAGAATTAAAAATCTTTATTCATTAAGACAAGTAACAAGACAGCTTCAACCATTGAAGCAATATTGAGTATTGTGTTTGCGACACTTTCGGTTGCATGTTTAAGCATTTCGCAATTTCCATAAATGATGGTAGCAACTAAGAAGAGAACAAAAGCAGCAGCAAAAGAAATTAAAGCAACAAGGCTAACAACTTTTTGTGGTACTTTTTGTGTTAGTTTTGGTGTCATATAAGCGACAGCGCCAACAAACATTGTTAAGGTTGCAATCCCATAAACGACATAATAACTAATAGCAGTTGACAACTCTTTCTTGTTTTCAGATGACATCCATTCGCCAAATTCTTTTAATTGTCTGTCAAGAGAATAGGCCATACTCCATTCACTAACAGCAGTTGTAAGAGCGGAGACAACTAATGAACCAGCAAGTACAATGCCAACGATGGTTGCTTCTTTCTTTTTGTCCCTAATTAAGAAATAAATAAGGAGACCAGCAATTGCAGCAATAACAAGTCCACTAAAGAGTGAGGCTGTTCCAGCGTGATTTTCAACGGTGTTTTTGGAAACTAAAATAATACCACCGATTAGCCTTAATAGGCCATATACGCCAGCAATACCAACAATTACCCATTTGTTAATTTTTTCAAATAATTTTGTCATAATTTAATTCCTTTCTAGAAATGATATTATCATTGAATTTTATAAACAACAATTATGTAATTAAATAATTTTTGAATCTTATTTATAAAATAAGTTTGAAAATTAGTATAGAAGGTGCTTTTTTGTAGTGAAAATCATTACAAATCTACGTTATTTTGCAAATGGAAATAATATTTTCTTTATTATCTACAGGGTCCTTAAACAAATCTAAACCATAGTTCATTAAGCCGCCATAAAGAATAATTGATATTGTTCCTTAACCAGTTTGATTTCTTGTATCCTTAACTATAATAGTTAAATTAGTCGGAGGGCCTTTTAAGTATTGACTTATATATTTATTGTTATCAAACGTGTAGCCGGTTCAGCCATTGCTCACATAAACTGTATCATGTTGATTATTTATCTCACCAAGAGGCTCAGTCTTATCAAGTGCATTAAATGCTTCCAAACTTTGCTTATTCCATTTTGATATGGATTCTCTAAAGCTTGTTGTTTAGGTTTCTCTTCTTCATTTTTCTTAAGTATATGCTCACCTTGTTAATTTCTTCTAATAATTATTGCTTTTAATTCATTTTTACTAATATAAGGCGATTGAAAAGGAATTTGAGTATTTGTTTTCCTATTATATATAATTCCTTTACCGACACCGTTTAATTTAGTAGCATCATTATTACCTAATACAAATTTAGAATCACTATTTAATGTTAATGCAAAACAAATATGTGTACTAAATGAATCAATTAATGATTTATTAAATATATTTTTATTAGGACGTTGAGAAGAAACTATTACAACAATTCCAGTATCTTTATAAATCGATGAAAGTTCTTCCATTTTTTTACTTATATTATTTTCGTTATCGTTATAATGTAGATCAGCATAATCATCCACTATTAGTAAAATCAAAGGCATCTTATGATTGCTTAATAAATCTAAGGCTTTTCCTGCTTGGCGATTAAACTCATCAAAATTTTGAACCTTATAAGTCTCAAACATTTCCTTTCTAAGTTTAGCTTCATTAACTAATGAATCAATTAAAGCCAACGCATCTTGTTTATTATTTGCGATGCCAGAACAGCCTTTATTTAAATCCTTATAAAGATATTTGCTGTTTTTGAAAATACAAAATTCGACTTGTTTTGTATCAATAAATGCTAAATTAAGAAGCTCGTTATTATTTTTGTTTAATAATTTAGCAAGAAGAGAATCTATAAAAACAGACTTTCCACTACCGGTTGAACCAGTAACTAAAAAGCTAGGATATTTTAATATATCTATTGAAACATTACTGCCATTTGATTCACCAACTACATATTCATATTTATTTTTCATAATTTTACCCTTTTAACTATTACTATTTTGTTCCATTTCTGACTATCTAACATCAATTAGTTTCTTGTTATTAAGCATATTATAAAACTTTTTTATTCGATTTATATATCCTGAATCAATTTGAAGATATATAAATTTCTTTTCAAAGTCTGATAATTCATCTCTTTGGTAATAAGCCTCTGCAATTGAACCTGCCATCGCACCGGTTGTGTCACAATCACCGCCAATAGCAATACAGTTTCTAATAGCATCTTCCATACTATTTGAAATTAAGAAACAATAAATTGCTTGAGGAACACTTTTTTGACAAGTCACACTAAAAGTATATGTTTTTACAAGTTCATCAAAATCTAGTTTATCTATTTCAGGATAATAATTATTTTTAACATAATGTTTTATATACTCTTTGTCTTTCCCTGTTCTAGCAAGATAAATGCACATTGCCACAGCTTCTGCACCTTTAATACCTTCTTGATGATTATGAGTAATTTCAGTAACAGCCTTTGACAATTTTTTTACTTCTTCTTCGCTATTTGCAATCCATCCAACAGGAGATATTCTCATAGCAGAACCATTTCCATATGAATTGTATGGCTTATAGCCATTATTGTTATATTTGCACCAATCATAAAAGAATCCGCCATAACCTCGTCCAGGATCTTTTTTAACTGTTTCGACAAATTCTTTGATTAAATCTTTTTTTATTTTTTCTAAATTTTCTTTCGTATAATCAATCGGATAATATTTAGATAAAACTTCTGCTACTGCTAAAGTAAGCATAGAATCATCCGTCATTCTATTGTTTATATTAAAGATATTAAATTTTTTAGTTTTGATAGAGTTAAATTCATAAACCGAACCAACCATATCTCCAATTATCGCGCCAAGCATAATACTCCTTTCTGTACTCTTATGGAAATATTCCATAAAGGTCTTTGTTATATTATTAGTTCATCTAAGCATCTTTCTAAGTTGAAATCCTTGTCAACATCTACGATATTTTGATCATCTTTTAAAATTAATCTAAAATTTCATAATTAATTTGATTAAATTATCTTATTATATTTGTTGTTATATAAAAAAATAATTAAGAAATACTTCCACATTTGTATTTTATTCAGGATATTTAAAAGGGTCTTTTTCTATAAATTCAACTTCAATATCAGGAATAAAATCTTTGTATTTCTTTGCCCTGTGATAAAAATAATAAGCTAAATCTACGTTAATGATATCAGGTCCTACTACATGAATTGCTTTAGAGACTTCTTCAGAACTCTTAATCCAATTAGAAATAGAAATAGGATTAGCTAAAACATTCACTACACAAGTGCCGCCTTTCGTTTTATCAATAGGCATTATTTTGCTTTCTTTTCTATTGATTGAAAACGATTTGCACTCAATTGAATCAATATTTTTGTCGAAATATCTTAAAAAACTGCTTTCAATTTTTCTTTTGTCGGAAGAGAGGTACCAAAATGCTACATTAGTAATGAAGCCACCATCCTTAACACCAACACAGCTGTGCAAATATTCATCAATAGAATTGTATCTCGTTGTATTGGCATTAGAGTTTTGTTTAAACAATGCATCAACATCTCTTTTTTCATCAAAATCATCGTAATAAGAAGATATTTTAACTTTGTCTACAGGTAATACGATCAAACCCGATTTCGCTAAAGGAACCATTATAACAAACAAAACGTTATTCCATTCTTTAAAACAATATATAAGGCATTTTTCTGCCACTTTTCTACATTGTTTATTGCCTTTTTTATTTATGAAAATTTCTTCAATAATAACTTCAACAATTTTTTTATCTTTGCTTATTTGTTTTAATGTTTTTAAAATTTTTTCTTCTTTATATTTATTTGATCGGATTGAAAAACTGCTTATCTCATTAAATATTTTTTCTCTATTATAAATATTTGTTGTTAAATCTAATAATGATTCAACCAAGTATTTATCATCAGCAGTATATTTGTCATTTTTAATTGCTCTTCCAATTTGAACAATTTGCTCATCATTAAAATATTTGCTTTCAACATAAAATTTTCCTTTATCTGTTTTTTCAATAATGATATTTAAAGCTTTATTTCCATTAATTGATTCATTATATAAATAAACAAGACAAGCCTGAACTCTATCTCTTCTTATTTCATCTCCTGGTTGTGGCTTTTGATGATACTTAATCCCATATTGTTTATAAGCATATTCACAAATTTTAGATGCCATAGCAGGATGTTTTTCATCCGTAAATAAAACTAGATATTCTAATGTTATTAATAATTCACGTCTGAATTTTTCTTGATTCGTAGCCATAATGATCCTCTCTATTTAAATAATATTTTTAAATTATAAACCTTCAATTAATTCTATTTGGGCATATGCTACTTTTTCTACATCTGTTTTTGCAATTTTATTTATAAAACCAAAGAAGCTTCTAAAATCTTTAATCTTATATTTGTTAATAATGCCTTTATTAATAATTGCCCCATTACCATAGCCAAGATAAATATATTCATGAGAAGAAGGAATCTTTATTTTACCTTTCACTAATGGCATAGAGATACAATTAAGAAGGGGGAATTCTTTAAATAAAGAATCAACTATTTCTTTATATCCTTTTTCTTTATATCTACAAGCATTAGCAACATATATATCTTCATTTTCTAGCATTACCAATATAAGTCCACTTGGCCCCATTGCACCAGTTGAAGAATAAAATAACACTATTGGATCTTGTTTCTTACATAAATTAATATTTTCTAAAGTAAAATGCCTAACAATTCCCATGAAAAAGATTCTCCAATTTTTTCTTGTTAACTTTATACCTGGATTTGTCACGTGTTTTTGAAACCAAGCCAAGATTTATTAATACATTCATTCTTGATTCAGAAACTTTATTGCTTATTGAATATTTCTTTTGAATTTTGGAAACACTAATATAATCCTCACTTCTTAAATCTCTAATTAATTGTGCATATCGTTTTGCGCGTAAAGCACAATGGTCAACTTCTGGAGCATAATAAGCTTCGTTAATTAGTTTTAATGTTTCTAAAAATGTAGAGCTATATAATGAATAAGAATTTGCCCAGCACTTTCCACTTTCATGAGTCTTCATATCTTCAGATTTGCCAACTAAAACATCTGGAACAAACTGCTTTTCTTCTTTTAATAAATACTCATCAATTGTCTTATCACCTGTGTTAGTTATTCCCAATAAATTTTGATAATATGTTACTGGTACATTAATTAATCTTCTCAAAAGTTGATCAACACAATTAAAAGAACTTTTAGAAAAATCACTAAATGCATTATTTAATAGATTATAGGTTTTTGAAGCTTGTCTCATTAATGTCTTTTTATCAAAGCTCTCTTGATTATTTTTATTATCAACAATTTCAAATGTTTCTTTTTCTTTTAATTCTAAAATTGTTTTTAATTCAAAACCAAATTTAATGGTTTTGTTAACCATTTCTTTTAATTCACTTTTATTACAATTTTCTTTATCTTTATTATATTTATTTGTAAGAGGCATTATGATTTCAGATACAACTCTTGCTTCATATTGTAAATATAAAAGAAAATATTCATCTTTTAGTTTTTCAATATGTTTAATTTCTAAACTAATATAATTTAGATCACATTTTTTCAAAAACATCATGAACTCATTTTTTGTTTTGTATTTAAGTGGGTTTATAAGAAAATTTTTTTTGGTCATTTTTTAATCCTCGTTATTATTATAAAAGTAAAATATCGTGATATGCATTCATATTGTTTATATACTTGTGCAAGTACATTTTGTTATATTTTCATACTTTTCTTATATAGTTTGAAATTTCTTCGTATCATCTTGTTGTAGAATTTATCATCTTTTTCAATTAATAATTTTTCATAATTTTCAACAAATTGGTCGGCATACAAAGGTTTTCTAGGTTCTTTGCTAGAAGAACACCAACAAGCCATACATGTAACATTTGATTGAAATACTTCTTTATATTCTGTATCTAATACTATTGCTACAATATGTTCTTTTATTGAATCAATATCATCTAAACAATGCATAATCTTATAATTTAGTTTTTTACATATTGTAATAACTGCTTTCAAATCATCTTTAGATTTGTAGACCAGAGGAATTTGTTTCATTTTATTTATCTCCTTTTGAACACAACCATAAGATATAAACAAAAGCCCATCAATGATGGGCATATCTACTAAATATTTCCCATCATTCAAGTTTTAGCACCTTGTAAGTACATTAACAGGTTGCTGGTGGGTCATGGAGCTTGTCTCTCGCCACACTCTTTATGGTTACTTTATTATGTAGGGGGTAACTTTTATTTTGTCAATATATTATCTAAATGCTCTACTCTTACTGACCTATTGTGTTCCAGGACATATTTAGACCAACGCTCTGCTAATTTATAATCATTATTGTTATTTGGTTTATCTTGTAAAATTATTCCTATTCTTTCTTCGCTTTCACTAGTAACCGATGATTTTTTGCAAAGTTCAAAATGCAAAACATTTGTATTATATTTGCCTAAAATCCTTGCAAGTGCACATTGTTCAAGTTTTAATGGCTTAGAAGGTTCTAATGATACTCTTTTTAAAAGAATTGAATAGAAATTATCTTTTTTTCCTAAGGTAATATCAACCCTATGACGATATAGAGGGCCTCTTAAGGAAACATAAAGATTACCGCATGTTTCCTGAATTGGATTACAATCACAGGCTGGTCTATTTCTCCCAACAACAATGTCATGATAATATTTATTATCAAAATAAGATTCAATCCAATTTAAATAAACCTTACAAACAAGTTCTTTTCCACTAAAAATTTTTAGAAAATAATTTTGTATTATCTTTTGGTTTATATTAATTAGTTTTTTTACAATTTCGTTTTTATCAGTTTCTGTAAACAATTCTTTTCTTATTGATTCAATTTCTTCAGGAAGCATTTTATTTACCCATCACCTTATTATATAAATACTATATTGCAAAAATCTCGATTTCCATAACAATTATCCTCTATAGTTAGATTATTTTCGATAATACATTGCATCTTTATAACTACCTATTTTAATAATTTTTCCTTCTGAAATAAGCTTTGATAAAATTGTTTCTACAAGATTTTCGCTAACATCCGGTAATTGTTCCATTATTTGTTGTTTACTAAGTGGAACAAACGTATTTAATAAAAGATATTCGATTCTTTCACTTTTATTAAGCTTTTTATCTATCATTCCAAAAACATTTTCATCTAATAATTTATAACAACGATAAATGACTCTAATCATATATAAAATGAAATGAGAATAGTCGTTGTTATTTTCGTGCCAATTAATTGAAGATTTATATAAGGCATCATAATAATCATCTTTTGTATCATTAATTACCTTTTCAATTGAAATGTATCTCCCAATATCAAATCCACTTTTATATAGAAGCAATAAAGTTAATAATCTAGACATTCTGCCATTTCCGTCATCAAATGGGTGAATACACAAAAAATCTAAAATAAAACATGGGATTAAAAGCAATGGATTAATTTCTGGATCATGAATCGCTTCTTGATAAGCAAGCAATGCTTGATTCATTGATTCCTCAACTTCATCAGGTCTAGTTGGAACAAAAACTATATAA
The DNA here is from genome assembly GCA_024408095.1 of Bacilli bacterium. Taxonomy (GTDB): domain Bacteria; phylum Bacillota_I; class Bacilli_A; order RFN20; family CAG-826; genus JAKSVI01. The sequence goes on along the minus strand of JAKSVI010000003.1, from coordinate 2,652 downwards.
CTCTTACCGTTTCTCTTTTCGCTAATAACGTTAGCTTCAGTTTTATAATGTCCCCTCCCTGCTACATCAGCTTCTTTAAGCAATTGATTATGTAAATCTAAAATAGTAATTTCGTCAAATTTAATGCGTTCATTTAAGCTATGAATCTCATTCAAAACGTTTCTATAGCCTATAATTTCTTCTTCTGAATGAGTTTGAGCAGCGTTATCTCCAGCGGCAATTTGATTTATTCTTTTTTCTGTTGTGTGAATATTTTCAATCGCATTACTAGCTTTGATGGAATCTCTTAATGCTTTCTTTTTAAGCTTTTTAAATAAAGAAGGGGATGAGATCAATCTCTCGCTTTCCTTACCTTTAATATCATAAACTATTGAAAGCAATGATAATGTACTCCCAGATACATCCTTTTTTAAAAATGAATAATCAAATTTTCTAACCATAATTTCGAACTTTCTTACTAAAGTATATATTATTTTAGGCAGTAAATCAATATTTTGGTTAGTATTTTTGACGTTTTTACCTGGTCGTTTAATTCGAGCTTTTATACACAAAAGCGTTTCAGCTTTATTGCTAATTCACAAACGATAACTAGTTTCTTGATGTTAACAATACAAGCCGAAAAAGCCTTAGAAACGCCATAAAGAAAATGTTACAAAACGCCAATCTCAAAATGCTATTTTACAATAATTCCGCTAAACTTAAATGATTTGGAGACGGAATTTATGAGAACAGACATTTTTGAGGCAATATTTATGGAACGAAAAAAGTGGTTTTATTTTACGGCTTCACTCTAGACCACCCTAGATTTTGACCTGTACCCCATATGCTGGACTATTTTTCTTAATTATATCATGAACCATTATCAGCTATGCCATACACAATGCTGCATTCACCCTTATAGTAATACTTATGTAATATTATTATTCCTTAACTCCATAATTATCCTACCAATCAAGCGAATCTAAATTTGTAAGAAAATCTAATAAATTAATTCTTAAAAAGCCTTCCTCTGTATGGTAATGAAGACCATCGTTTTTAACAATAATCACTTTCTTGAAAGAATTTGGTATATTTCTTATAGATTCATATTCTTGTTCTTTTTTCTCTTTAGTTGCAATTTCTAATGCAACTTGAACATAAAATATCTCATCACCTTTCCATGCTACAAAATCACATTCGGTATCTTTGTCAGCATAAATCCAATTACCATTTTTGTCTTTTCTATCTGTTTTTGCTTTTATTTTTACAACACCGACATCTACATTAAAACCACGATATCTTAATTCATTATAAACAATGTTCTCAATTATATCAGTTTCATCAACTTCTCTGAAATTCAAAGCAGCGTTTCTGATACCAACATCTTCGAAATAAATTTTATAAGGTGTACCAATATACTTGCGACCTTTGACATCATATCTAAATGTTTTATTTAGCAAAAAAGCTTCACTAAACCATGTTATGTAATTACTTATATTGTCATTACCCATATCGATGTGGTAAACACTTTTAAAGGTATTTTCAATTTTAGTGGGGTTAATAGGCGTAGAAATCATCGATGAAATGACTCTTAATGTTTCGGTTAAATTATTAATATTTATATTTTGGTGCCTATTTTTTACATCAGTAATATAAGTCTCATTTAAAATTGATAAGGCTTGTTTCACTTTTTCAGTATCTTTGTTTTGAAGTTGAACCAATGGAATTCCACCATAACGAATGTATTGATTTAGTGCATTTGCACGATCAAGATTTATTCCTGTTAAATATTCTCTAAAAGTTAAAGGTAATAAATGAATTCTATCTCCTCTACCGCCAAATTCAGTATCGATTTCACTAGACAAAAAACGTGAATTGCTACCAGTTACATAAATATCATAATTATCATGTTTTAGAAATGAATTAAGTACTCTCACAAAATTTTCTAGATTTTGAATTTCATCCAACAAGAAATAATATTTGTTATTATCAGTAATCAAATCTTTTACAAAAAGAATAAACTTCTTACTATTTACTAATTTTTGTTTATTCTTTTCTATTATTGTTGGTTCTTCTGGACAATACCCATCTAATTGTAGAATATCTTCCGCATCATCAAATGCGAATTTAATAATATGATCTTTTGAAATTTGTTCTTTTGAAATAAGGTGATTGTAAAAAATAATATTTAATAGATATGATTTGCCACATCTTCTAATACCTGTAATAACTTTAATCAAATGGTTGTTTTGTTTCTCTACTAATTCGTTTAAATACAAGTTACGTTCAAACATGCAATCTCTCCATTTCTCTCAGTACTGAGTGTTTTGTCGAGTTTATTATAATATATTTATTCAACTTTTCAACAAGATTATGCCTATCTCTATTCTAAAAACAGAATATCTAGCGGCACAACAAGATTAAATTTTTCAAAAGCAAATATTAAATCCAATGACTGGGTTCTAAAAGTAAGTAATATAAAGCGAACAAATCTTTATTTTCTTTATATTCTGGTACGTTTTAATATTTTTATATTATTTTCTACTATATGTTTTCTTTTTTATTCAAAGTTATAATTCTCTGAAAAATACATTCTTTTTGTTTAGAAATCGTTGCATCAAAATGATAATGTCCAAAAAACCATTTTTTATAGTTTGCAACTTTGTCAACAAA
>JAKSVI010000029.1 GCA_024408095.1 Bacilli bacterium | reverse complement strand
CGGTCTTATAGACCTGACAGAGAAAAACCACGCCTTGAAGACGTGGATTTTTATTATGTTTTTTTTCGCGCGCGTAACTATATTCTAATAAAAATATAAAAATAGTAAAACATGTAAATATTCATATTTATCTGATTATATCGTAATAAATAGCAATTAAAGAGTGAAATTGTTAGCATTCATTTTGAACGAGTGCTTGACACCCCCCCCCTTACTATAAAATGATCTTGTACTATAGTACAAAAAGGAGAGAGTATGAATAAAAAACTTATCGCTCCAATAGTGTCAATTGCCGCTTTAGCGGCTGTGTCTATTGGAACAACCTATGCTTTATTCACCGACAAGAAATCAGCCGATGTTATTATCAACGCTGGTAAAGTAAAAGTTGATATGGAATCATCCATCAATTTTGCTTTAAGTCGTTATGAAGATGAACCTCCATTTGATGCTGTTGCAAATGCAATTGCTTTAGGTTCAGAACATGATGCAGTTTACGAAAATGGTAACACAGCAGATTTAAGCAGCGATGTTACGACATCAAGCATAGCTGTAACACTCGACAGAATGACCCCAATGGATAATATTTCCATATCTGTCAAAGTAACAAATCAAAGTAATGTAAAAATTAAATGGCGTGTAGGTGTTGAAACCGAAGGCGAATTAATTCCTGCATTAGACGTTGAATTTAACGAAGAAGATTATTCAACAACCGCCATTACAAAAACAACAAAATACTCAAATTGGTCAACAGCAGTTGATCCATCAGATGATCCGTTAATTGATAGTGATCTTTATATCGCCTTCCCTGATCACGGGGATGATGACAATCAATATCAAGAAAAACAAGGAACAGTTAGAATCTTTGTAGAAGCCATCCAAGGCAATGCTGAAGTTGATGATTGTTTTGTCGCAACAACAAAAGAAGATTTAATGTCATATGTTGCGGGATGGAACTCTGGAACTGAACATCGTTCATTAAGATTGGGTGCAAATATTGACGTATCTGATGAAGTTTGGACGCCATTAGGAACATGGCAATATCCGTTTTTTGGTGAAGTTAAAGGCAAGAATTTCACAATTAATGGTTTAGGCAAAGGCGGTTTAAACCCAGTCTTTACTGAAACTGGAGAATATGTTGCTGGATTTATTGGAATTGCTGGTTCTACTGAAGCAGGAGAATCATTAACTGTTTCAAATCTTTCTTTAACAAATGCAGAGATTGATTTACCTGATACTGGTGCTAATATCGGAATTTTAATGGGCTATGCTCCAATCACTTCTGATTTCAATAGTAAAGGCGAAAAAGTTGGCGAAGGAAATCAAGAACTAAGTAGCATAATTGTTAAAAAAGTCTCAGTTGATGGCGAAGTTTCAGGCAAAAAGACTTGTGGTGGTTTAATCGGCAAATCGTATATATCTGGAACTATTGAGATTGCAAACTGCAATATTGATGCCGATGTAGCGACAGCTTCAAACCATATTGCTGAAATTATTGCATATGTTAACTATGCATCTGCATTAAATGTCCATAATAATACTTTATCTGGTAGTTTAAGCGCTCCAATTGATCAATATAGAATGGATGATGAAATAGTTATCGCAACATTCTTAGAAACATATTTAATTGATTCCAATGTATCAGATGTTAAATTCTATTATGATGATACTGAAATTGATGACCCTCTTAAGATTACAAACGAATTTGAAGAAGATGGTTCTTTAAAATCTATTAATGTAGTTTGGGATGGCAAAGATTTAGGAAAAAATGTCATTACTGCTGCTCATGGATCAAATAAATTAAGAATTACACTTAAAAACTCAGCCGCTAATAATAATCAACAAATTATGACCAATCAAGCAAGTGATGATGTTATTGTCACTCTTGATAATTTCTCCACAACTGGAAATATCTCAATTGCAAATTTAATTTTGAAAGGTGATTGCAATATTTCTAATAGTTATACAACCGCCAAGAAAACACTATCTGTTGAAGACGGAAATTATAAGAATGTAACTGTTGATAGCAATTGTGTCGGAGTGATGACTGGAGGAAAGGTCACTAAATTATCTGTTAACTATTTAGGCACTTTATCTCTTGAAGGTGGTGCTGGTGAAGAAATTTATTTGTCACCAGGAAGCTCCTTAAATACCGGTGTAAATCTTGTACCAGCTACTGAAGATAATTTTACATTTAAAGTCACTATTGGAAATAATAGAGGCACTGGTCGCGTTACTACAGTTAATGGCCAAGAATATGATACTCAAGGGATGACTCTTTATTTCTTAGTTGTTTAGTTGCTTGTCAATATATTTGGTGTTCGATGATCACCATAAAATCATTAACTTAAATTAGCCTCTTTTCAAAATTGGGGGAACTAGGGCAGTGGGGACTGACCTAGTTTTTTTATGGCATAAATTATTTAAAAAGAATAGAATATTTATATGCTTAAAGGAAACGAAATAATATATCAAATATTTGTGAGAAATTATTCAAAAGAGGGGACTTTTGCTGAGATAATTAAAGATTTATCACGTTTAAAGGATCTTGGAATAGATATTATTTACCTTCTTCCAATTCACGAAATTGGCGTTATGGAAAGAAAGGGCACTTATGGTTCTCCATACGCAATTAAAGATTATTTTTCTATTTCAAAAGATTTAGGAGATTTAATTTTATTTAAGGAACTAATTAAACAGGTTCACAATAACGGAATGAAAATTATCATGGATATGGTATTTAATCATACCTCTCCTGATAACGTTATTATTGATACACATCCAGAATATTATTTCTATAAAAATGGAAAACGTTCTAATAGAGTAGGTGATTGGACAGACATTATTGATCTAGATAATTTTAATCCAGATACTCAAAAATATTTAATGAGCGTATTAGAATATTGGACTAATTTAGGAATTGATGGATATCGTTTTGATGTTGCCTCAGTAATACCATTATCGTTTTTTAAAAGTGTTAGAGAAAGATTTGGTGAATCGTTAATACTTATTGGTGAAAACATTGATCAAGGCTTTATGGAATATCTTGATTCAGTGAATGTGCCTTATTGCACGGATGATGAATTATATAAATATTTTGATGCGTTATATAACTATAATTGGATGGGAGAATATATATTATATTTAAGAGGAAAAATATCTTATGATGATTTTCTAAAATCAATCAACACTTCTAAGGGCCTTCGAGTTTTATGCATGGAAAATCACGATAATGATAGAATTGCTAATATTATAAAAGATGAAGATAAACTCATAGAGGAATATAAATTTATTAATAATCGTAAAGGATTGATGTTTCTATATATGGGTCAAGAATATGGCATTAAACATAAGCCTGATTTGTTTAGTAAAGATCCAGTAATATGGAAAAGAAATGATAAAATATATGAATTTATTAAGCTTTTAATTAAAGACAAGAAATCTTTAAAATATTGACAATAACTTTTACTATAGTAAAATAAGAATCATTCTTATTATGACAAAATTAATGCAAAGTTTATATGACATATTAAATAATTCATGTGGTCACTTAAAAGCTTATGATATTCATAAAATATGTTTAGAAAAAGGAATTAAAGGTTCCCTATCTAGTGTATATAGATGTCTTAATTTATTAGTGGAAGAAGGATATATTTCAAGAATTAGATTAGGTGATGGAGAAGATATCTTTGATAAAACAATAACACCTCACGGTCATATGATTTGCGAATGCTGTGGTAAAGTCAAAGATATCGAAGTGCCAAATATTCAAGATCATCTGGGAACATTAAACGATGGCAAAATATTATCTTATGATTTAAAGATTAAATACATTTGTAATGACTGTATTGGAGGAATGGGTGATGACAAATAAAATTAATGATTGTTTATATTATATAGGCGTCAACGATCACGATATTGATCTGTTTGAAGGACAATATGATGTTCCAAACGGAATGGCATATAATTCTTATATTTTTTTAGATGAAAAAATTGCCATTTTTGACACTGTCGACAAACGATTCTTTGATGAGTGGATTAGCAACGTTAAAGAACTTGTTAAAGATAGAAAACCAGACTATTTAATTGTCCAACATATGGAGCCAGATCATTCTGCTAACATCATGAAATTTTTAGAAATTTTTCCTGATACAATTGTTGTTGGAAATATGATGACATTTCAAATAATGCTGCAATTCTTCGGTAAAAATGTTAAAAATCAACTCATTGTTAAAGAAAATGATACTTTGTCTGTTGGTAAAAACACATTAAAATTTGTGTTCGCTCCAATGGTGCATTGGCCTGAAGTTATGATGACTTATAATCTTGAAAATAAAATATTTTTCTCAGCTGATGCATTTGGTAAATTTGGTGCGTTAGATGTTGAAGAAGAATGGGATTGTGAAGCGAGAAGATATTATATTGGAATTGTTGGAAAATATGGAGCCCAAGTCCAAAATCTTTTGCAAAAGGTTTCATCGCTTGAAATTCAAACTATTTGTCCATTACATGGACCTGTTTTAAAAGAAAATTTAGCACATCATATCAAATTGTATGATATATGGAGCTCATATAAAACCGAAACAGATGGGGTCGCAATATTTTATACATCTGTTTATGGCCATACAAAAGAAGCTGCTGAATTATTAAAAGTTAGTTTAGAAGAAAACAATATTCCTAAGATTGCAATTACAGACTTAGCCAGAGAAGACATGGCTGAAGCGGTTGAAGATGCTTTTAGATATGGCAAAATTGTTTTAATGACAACAACATATAATAAGTCTATTTTTCCTTTCATGAATGAATTTTTAGAGCATTTAATCGAAAGAAATTGGCAAAATAAGTTTGTTTGTCTTGTTGAAAATGGTTCATGGTCTCCAAATGCGATCAATGTTATGAAAAATAAATTAAGCAGTTGCCAAAATATTATATATTTACAACCGAACATTACTATAAAAAGTGCTTTAAGCAACGAAAATATAGAAGATATTAAACGCTTAGCTAAGGTATTATCTTTAGCAAAAGACAATCATTTAGTTAAATAATTTACTTATAAATTTTATAGGAGGTATAGAGAATGAAATTTAGATGTAAAGTATGTGGACAAATCATTGAAATCAATGAAGGTGAATCTTGTCCAATCTGTGGCGCAGCCCCAGGAATGTTAGAAAAATTAGAAGAAGATGCTAAACCATCAGGAAAACTTGAATGGGCAGCAAAACATGAAGTTGGCGTTGCAAAAGGTGTTGATTCATTTGTTTTACAGGGCTTAAGAGATCACTTCAAAGGTGAATGCAGTGAAGTTGGCATGTATTTAGCAATGTCACGCATTGCATTAAGAGAAGGATATCCAGAAATTGCCTTATTATTAGACAAAATTGCTATGGAAGAAGCTGAACATGCCGCTAAATTCGCTGAAATGTTAGGTGAAGTTGTTTCAGATTCAACAAAAGCCAATCTCGAGAAAATGCTTGCTGGTGAAAATGGGGCTTGCAAGTCAAAACTTGAAATTGCTAAAAAAGCAAAAGAACTCAACCTTGATGCAATTCACGATGCAGTCCATGAAATGTCAAAAGATGAACAGCGCCATGGTGTAGCTCTTGAAGCAATGCTCAAACGTTATTTCTAATTAATACTATAATAGTATTCAATTTTGTGCTAAACTCCTTATAAGTAAATTTGTAAGGAGTTTTTTATGTCAAAAGCAGATGAAATATTTGTTCAAAATATGAAAGATATATTAGAAAATGGCTTTTGGGATACTAAGTTAAAAGTTAGACCCCATTGGGAAGACGGGACACCCGCTCATACAGTGAAGAAATTTTGTATAGTTAACAGATATAATTTGCAAGAAGAACTCCCAATATTAACCATTAGGAGAACAGCATTTAAATCTTGTTTAGATGAATTACTTTGGATATGGCAAAAAAAGAGCAATAATGTTCATGATTTAAAAAGTCATATTTGGGATTCTTGGGCTGATGAAACCGGCTCAATAGGAAAAGCATATGGATATCAGCTTGCTAAAAAAAGCATCTATCCTGAAGGCGAATTTGATCAAGTTGATAGAGTCTTATATGATTTAAAACATAACCCACAATCGCGAAGAATTATGACTAATATTTACAACTTTGAAGACCTCCACGAAATGGGATTATATCCATGCGCCTATTCGATGACTTTTAATGTTACAGGGGATACCTTAAACGGCATTTTAAATCAACGAAGTAATGATATGTTAACCGCAAACAATTGGAACGTTTTGCAATATTCATTGTTGCTAATTATGTTTGCTCAAGTATCAGGATTAAAGCCTGGAACTTTAGTCCATGTAATAGCGGATGCCCACATTTACGATAGGCATGTTGATTTGGTTAAAAAAGTAATTTCTAAACCACAACATAAAGCGCCTAAATTAATAGTGGATCCAAATATAAAAAATTTCTATGATTTTACGGTCGATTCTTTCAAACTAGTTGATTATGAATTCGAACCATTAGAAGAAAAAATTCCGGTGGCTATTTAATGATAATTTCTATACTAAACTGCGATAAAAAATTTGGAATTGGCAAGAAAAATGGTCTTTTGTTTTCCCTTCCTTTAGACATGAAATTTTTCAGAGAGACCACAAAAAACCATGTTGTTTGTATGGGTGAAAATACATTACTTTCGTTCCCAAATCAGCAGCCATTAAAAAATAGAATTAATGTCGTTCTTTCTAAAGATCCATCCCATAATTATGAAGGCGTTATTAATGTTCATTCATTTGAAGAATTTTTAAAAAAAATTAAAGAATATGAAAATACAGAAACAGTCTTTATTATTGGTGGAGCTTCTATTTATAACCAAACTATTGAATATGTTGATAGAGTTTTGTTAACAAAAGTAGATAGTGATGGCGAAGCAGAAGTTTTCTTTCATAACTTAGATGAAGATTCTAGCTTTGAATGTATTGATGAAGGTACGCCGATAAAAGATGGCAACTATATTATTAGATTTACAACCTACATCAACAAAAATAAGAAAGAAATTATTTAATCGTTATATCTTTGGCCTATATATTTTAAATCTTCAATAAGACCAACCCAATTTAGATCCACTTTATATCTAGAAGTAGGATCTTTTATTTCTTTATCTACATATCTAGCGTGGGGTTTTAAATGAAATGGACCAATATGTAAATTGTGGACAAATTTCCAATCCCTGTTTTTTACATGCAACTATTATCTTATAAAGATTTATAAAAGTATATAACAAAAATAAGCAAA
>JAKSVI010000028.1 GCA_024408095.1 Bacilli bacterium | reverse complement strand
GTTTTTTCGTCGTGGACTTTATGAAAAAAATACTTGATAATTGTAGGTATGAAAAGTACTAAAAAATTAGCTTTAATAGGATTTTCTTTGTTTTTGACTTTGGGAATTGGTTTCACACCTCTTGCAGTTAAGCATAATAATGTTCCAACTTCCGCTGTTGAGACCTATGTTACTAATGCTGATACGTATTATAAAGACATAACTGCTGAGGGTGGGAAACAATTAGCGGCTCAGCTTCATGATCTCATTACTTCTACTCACGCTTTTTATACATCTTATGATGATAATGGAAGAAATGGACATCAAAAACAAACTGATCAATATTATGAGAATGGTCAAAAAGTTAATGGATATATTTACGAATTTTATTCAGGAGTAAAATGGCCTAACGCCTGGGAACCTACCGCCGGAAATACCTCTGGTGGATATAATAGAGAACATTGTTGGTGCCAATCTAACAGTGTTAATGCTGCTGGTATTCAAATGTGGGGAGAAAAAGGCGGTGGAGCAGACATGCATCACCTAAGACCTGTTGAAATAAGATTAAATTCCACCAGAAACAACAATGTTTACGGAGAAATTTCCAACAGAGATTCATATAAGGTTTATGCTAAATTTGGTACAAATCAAACTTATGCTTTAGGTGGCTATTGTTCTGGTGGCGTTTTTGAACCTATTGATTCTAAAAAAGGTGATGTTGCCAGAATTATTCTTTATACATATTTACACTATAATTCCTATACAATTAGCACGCTTTTCGGTAATTTTGGAACCACAAATGGAGGAGGAAGTGCTTCGTTTTTTTCTACATCATTATTATCTGTTACAAAAACTACTAATAAGAAAACAGAAGATGATGCCCTTAAGATGCTTCTAGATTGGAACAAATTTGATCCAGTTGATGACATTGAACGACAAAGAAATGAACAAGTTGCATCCATTCAAGGTAATAGAAACCCGTTCATTGATAATAGCAACTACGCCAATTTAATTTGGAATTCTGACTCACCTGTTGTTCCTGTTGTTAATTCCGTTACTGTTTCACCGTCATCTGCCGAATTATTTTTAGGTACTAAAAACACACAACAATTAACAGTGAACGTTAGCGTAAGTTATGGCGCTCCACAAACTGTAACTTGGTCTAGTTCCAATGACAAGGTCGCCAAAGTATCTAATAGTGGCCTTGTTACTGCTGTTGGTGCTGGTAGTTGTTCAATTATAGCGACTTCAACATATAATACAAATAAATCTGGGTCATGCGCTGTTAAAGTTAGCGATGATAGTAAAGGGGATTTTGTTTGGGATTTATCGATTGCATCATTTGATTCTGATGCTTCAGCACAACTTGTTACTTGGAGTCATCCATATGCAAAATTACAGCATATTAAGGGTGATGGAGGTACTACTGACGCTAATAATTATTTAGGCGGTAAAGATGGACGCACATCCTCAAGATTTTATAAGAATAATATACTTAAAGTTACGCCTCTTGACTCTCATGAAATCTCTAAAATTGAATTTACTACGACCTCAACCGATTATGCCACAGCACTATATCAAAGTTCTTGGGTGAATGCTACGGCAAATGTAAGTGGAAGTATAGTGACTATTGTTCCAATTATAACTGACTCGATTTTTTATGCAACATTATCGGCTGCTTGCGGTGTTAAAACAGTTAAAGTCTATTATTTAACTGGTGAAGAAACATCACCTTTAGTTTCTATATCTCTAAATATTTCAAATGTTCAGACTATTTTTAGTGTGGGAGATAAATTTGACTCATCTGGTTTAATTGTGACTGCTCATTATGAGGATGGAACGGAAGACACTGTTTCTCCAACCACAATTTCAAATCCAAATATGTCAACTCCTGGAAAGAAAAACATAGCTGTAACTTATGTTGAAAAAGAAGTGATTGCTACTAGTTCATACGAAATAATTGTAAATGAGTTAGTTCCAACCTACATTATTGCAACTGTAAGCAAGACATATCACCCAGGAGAAAAAATTGTTTCTAATGATATAAGTGTTGAAGACGATTTAGGCAATAAAATATTAAAATTCTCATTTACTTTTGAGAATTATATTTTCTCTTACGAAGATACCAATAGTGGTGATAATCCTAAACAAAAAATATTTGGAAATTGCATAAAATATTTGGATTTTACATGTGATTTGAACGTTTTAGTTAGTAGAATTGATTATCATGAACTTGAAAATAAAACTGATGTAATGACCCAAAGTTGGACAGGCGTTACAGGAACAAGTTATAAAGAATGGGGAAGTCAAAAAACTTTAGCAAGTGGTGTTTTTTATTATGGTAAAACAGCAGGCGGAAATAGCGATAATCCAAATACCATACAATTGCGAACAAAAAATAGTGATTGCGGTATTATTTCTACTGTTAATGACACAAAATTTTATGCATCTTTTATAGAAGTTGAATTTTCTACAAACACTCCTGCTGGCAACTCATTAAGTGTTTATGGGCGCAATGATGGAGCGTATACAAGCGTCTCTGATTTATATAATGAAGATTTACAAGGTGTTTTGATTGGCAATATCACTAAAGGTAATTCGACTACTTTAGTAATACCAAATCTGTATCGATATATTGGATTTAGATCGGCTGGCAACGCTATCTATCTTAAGCAGATAAATATTAAATATGAGAATGGCGATAATGCAGTAAATGTATCCAATTACATTATGATAGAAGATACTCCTGGACAATGCTCTGGCGAAGAAGGAAAATTAAACCTAGCTTTGAAAAAATTAAATCGTCTCCCTGAAGAGGAAAAAAATACATTTTTAACTTCATCAAATTATGTGATTGCGACAGCTAGAGAAAGAATTAAGGCATGGGCAATACACGAAGGCAAGGAAGTTGCTTTTGATAGTACAAATTTCGTTTTAGATTCTAATTATGATTCTATGTTAATTACCAGAGAAAACGAAAATATTTCGGTATTAGTAATTATTTTATCTGTTTCCTTCATTTGTGTTTCCGGTTGTTTAATTCTTAGGAACAAAAAGAAACGCCACTAATATTGAGACTATTGCCAAAAACCATATTAAAAATCAAATAAAATATTCAATTTTACGATAATTAAGAGATAATTCTTGTTAAGGATATTGAAGCGCAATTTTCATTGACATTATTAAATTTAATAGACCAACCAAGTTTAGAGCCGTTATCAAATACTCCCTTATTAGTGAAACAATCACCATATTCATTCATATCGAAAATGTCGCCAGTTTTAAATAGATTTTCTGATGATAAAGCTTTATTACATTTTGGGTCTTTTTTGTAGTTTGATCTTATATATTGCAAAAGGCGATAATCGTAAAATTTTGGATCTGTTGGTCCATATTGACTTGCATGTCCTGATTTTCCGTCATTTGATGTGTTCGTACATGCAAAATAGCACTTATTATTTGGTGTAGTGTTGATGGCTGTCCAACCATATACGGACCAATGCATTAATCTAGCATCGATGTGCCATATTCTACATCCTGCAACATTACTGCCTGTTGTATATTTTCTTCCTCTTGGAGAGTATTGATGGTGGACATCAAATTCATTTAATCCTGTAGGTGTATATAAATCTATTAATAAATATTCATCAAAAGGAGAATTAGAAAATGCGTTGGATAATAAAATAACATCGCCAGTCGATTCTAAAGCTTTTAAATCAATATTAATAGTTTCTTTATCTATTGATGAAATTGGAACATAAGGTTTAATCCACCCTAATGCCATTTTACTAAATGGATCGTGTGCTCCAACATTGTGATCCTGCATACTAAATTTTCCTGCAGCATCATATGCATTTGTTGTAGCATAATCATAATAATCTTCTAATCCAAATAAGTGACCTGTTTCGTGGATAAATGTATGAGTATCTAAATTACAATAAGTTGTGTCACCACCAAAATATTTAGAAGAAGCAGTCTTATTAGAACCATACATAAAGTCATAGCTAGCCCATAAATATGAATTTGCTATTGGATTCGTAGCGCTCCCCTTTTTCTGAACCCAATAACAATATGCCCAAAGATTCTCATTGCCTAAATTTGAAGAGCTTGAATCAGGTGCACCATATACCAACATTACGCTGTCTAAATATCCATCATGGTTTGTATCGTAAGAAAGAATATCTGTATGTTTTGATTTGTACCATGATATAGCATCGTTTAATATTGATATTGTGTCTTCTGTTTCTTTACAAGAAGTAGAGGAATAATTGCATGTATACCAGTCGGTTACAGTTCCAGACAAAGATACTTTTCCAAATGATTCTTCCTCATAATATGTTTTGACACTTCTCCAACCTGTTTCCTCGTTTGAACCAAAGAAGGCTGTTTGAATGTCTGCTAAAACAATACTTTTTTGAGCGGCCGTAATATACTTTGAGCTATCTGAAAACCAAATGGGAATTACCAATAATTTTGGATTTCCGGTATTTGGAATAGCACTGAGTGTATAAGCATTATGAGAAATATAATCGCCAATTGTATAGGATAATTTTTTCTTTTCAATTCCTGGACTGTCTTTGTCTTCGATGATTATTGAACAAGTATCATTTACATTTCTATTAACAGAGCTAAATACAAGAACACTTATTGGATCAATAGTTGGCTTAATTGGTGTAATTAATCCGCTTGTTGTATTCAAAGTAAAAAAATCTTGGCTTCCCTCGGGTGCAGAAAATTGAATTACAGTTCTATCGGCGTTTTCAGGTCCTATTTTAATTTGTAAATATATAGGAGTTTCTAAATTCAATGTATAAATATTTTGAGAAAATGAAATTGATGAAGGATAATTTCTTGTATCGGGTTGATCTTTTTGTGGCACAAAACAACCACAGGAACTAATGGATGCGATGCTCACTAATATTGATAAAACAAATAAGAAACGATGTTTCATGTAGAATCCTTCTTACAATATGATATTACAACTTATATTATTTACAAATAATTAGTTATGTTTTTTGTAACAATCGGTTAATATGTTTGTATATGAATATTTTGTTAACAAATGATGATGGATATAATTCTGTCGGTATTAAGTTGCTTAAGGAAATTCTCCAGCCTTTCGGCAGAATAATAATAGTTGCTCCATCTGGCCCAATGAGCGCGAAAAGCGTAAGCATTACTTTAGGTGTTGGAATTACTATTAAACAAGTTGAAAAAGATGTTTATTCTGTTGATGCCACTCCTGCGGATTGTGTTGCTTATGCTTTAAGCAGTTTAGATGTAGAGTTTGATTTAGTGATTTCTGGCTGCAATAACGGGTGGAATATATCTTATGATACTATGTATAGTGGAACTATTGGTGCGTGTTTGCAAGCCTTAACATTTAAAATTCCAGCACTTGCATTTTCATGTGAATTTAACTTTGAGATTGTTAAAAATCACGGATTTGAAGTTTTTAAATATATATTAGACAATAAGATGCTCTCTAGCGAATATGCCTTAAATGTTAACTTCCCTTTAGGCAATGAAATCAAAGGAATAAAACTTGCAAACATTTACTATCGCAATGATACAACTTATTACGAAGAAAAAGATGGAAAATTCTTTGCTGTTAGAAATTTAACAGATAATTATGAAGATGATATGAATAGCGATTGCTATTTAGTGAATAACGGGTTTGTCTCAATAACCCCTTTACAAAAAACACTTTTCTCAAAAGAGGATTATTACAGACTTTTTAGGAACAAAAATTAAGTATTTCATTCATTTTTTAAAAAAAATGGTGTATAATACTTTTCAAAAGGAAGTATATTTATATGCCGTTAGTTAATACTAAAGAATTATTTGAAAAGGCCTATAAAGGCGGATATGCCGTAGGTGCTTTTAATTGCAACAACATGGAAATTGTTCAAGCTATTACTGAAGCTGCAAAAGAATGCAATTCTCCAGTAATTTTACAAGTTTCTGCTGGTGCTAGAAAATATGCAAAGCAAAGTTATTTAAAGAAACTTGTTGAAGCAGCTGTTGAAGATACAGGTTTGCCAATTGCTCTTCATCTCGATCATGGTGCTGATTTTGAAATTTGTAAGGCTTGTATTGATGGTGGATTTACCTCAGTTATGATTGATGCTTCAGGTCATCCATTTGAAGAAAATATCGCAATAACTAGAAAAGTTGTTGAATACGCTCACGCTCATGTGCCTTATGTCACAGTTGAGGCCGAACTTGGAACTCTTGCTGGTGTTGAAGATGATGTCAAAGTTGAATTCGGAAAATCTTCATATACCAATCCAGACGATGTTGAAGAATTTGTTAAGAGAACAGGCGTCGATAGTTTGGCTATTGCAATCGGAACAAGTCATGGTGCTTATAAATTCAAACCAGAACAATGTACCCGTGATCCAAAAACAGGTGTTTTACTACCACCTCCATTAAGATTTGATATTTTGGAAGAAGTTAGTAAGAGATTACCTGGATTCCCAATTGTTTTACATGGTTCTTCTTCTGTTAACCAAGAATACGTTAAAATCATTAACGCTAATGGTGGCAAATTAGTTGATGCCGTCGGTGTTCCAGAAGAGCAATTAAGAAAAGCTGCATCAATGGCAGTTTGTAAAATTAATATTGATAGTGATTTAAGATTAGCCCTTACCGCCGGTATTCGTGAACACATGAATGCTTTCCCAGATCATTTTGATCCACGTCAATATCTCACTCCTGCAAGAGACTATGTCCGTGAAATTGTTAAACACAAAATTAGAGAAGTCCTTGGCAGCGAGAACAAAGCTTAATTAGTCAAAATAAAAAGCAGTTTGTTAAACTGCTTTTTTTGTAGGCTATTTGCCTTTTTTCTGAGATTTTAATTCTTCTAATATTTCATTTAGTACATCAAGTTCGGTAGGAACTGGAGCTTCTGGTTTTGGCTCTTCAGGTCTATCTTCGGGATGCTTTTTGTAGTGTTCTTCTCTCATCTTTTGTTCGAGTTGCATTCTCTTTTTGCCAGCATATCCAACTACCTTAACAATAATAAATAATATTAGAGCGACAGCTAAGAAATAGATAACAGCATTAATAAATGCTCCCCAATTGATGATTGCAACTTTTGCGGCATCATATGCATTTCCCCAGTAATAAACTACTGTTCCACCTTCAGCCACCAAAGCATCTATTGCATTCTTTGTTGGCAAAAATGAGGCGTTATGATTTAAAACTGTAACAAGGCCATCAACACCTCCGTTAGGAATTGCAGCGGTTATAACTGGCATTAAAATTCCATTGATGAATGCAGTTAAAATTGCGCTGAATGCACCGCCAATAATTACACCAACAGCCATATCAACGATGTTGCCGCGTGTAATAAATGACTTAAATTCGTTCCAAATACCTTTACCTTTTTTTGAGGCATCTTTTATTTTTTTGTTTTCCTTCATAATATTTCGTATTATTCAGTTAAGCCTAGTTTGATGACTGAATAATTTCTCCTTTCTAGGCTATAATGTATATGCTGTGTACCTGTTTCCATAATTTGCCACTTGATGGCTTAGGGGATTTTCAGGACACGGCTTTTTACTACCATCGTTAATAAGTTAAGTAACGCTAGACGTTTCATCATTCGCGATTATACGAGAGTAAAAAGTCCGTCGTACAGCAACTCACTAAGGA
>JAKSVI010000027.1 GCA_024408095.1 Bacilli bacterium | reverse complement strand
AGTAAGGAATCAATTAGTTGAAGCAGCAAAAAGTTATTCAAAATTGTTAAATGTAAAAATAACTGTTTCTTCAAATCTTTTTGTTGTTTCTGACAAATATATTTTGAGATTTTATAAGACTAATTTTCTACATCTAACTGGTGTAAAAACTAATCTAAATGCTGAAGAGTTTTTAATAGATGTTTTAATGAGTTTATCGTGGAAGATGATTTTGATTGTGATTCAGCAAAAGAAATAAAAGGTTTTGTCAGGCAAAAGCTTAAACATCTTGTTAATTTTGATTCAGTATTTGAACAAAAATTATTATTCCAAGAAAAATTTGAAAAAGGCAACGTCTCAAGTACTATTGCAACTACTAATGGAGAATGTACTATTTTTTATTGATGCTAAATACTGCGTTAGACCAAAAACAATTTTAGATAAAAACCATCTTGATAAAAGTAAAATTTAGTTGAAGTTAATCCCTTATAAAAAAGAATATATTAACTTCGTTGCTACAACTTATAGATGGCATTGCGATTCGCAAGCATATATTCAATTAACGGTAAACATAAATCCTTAGGTTATCTTATGGATTTTTGTTATAATTTTATTAGAGGTAAAAAATATGAAATGTCCAAATTGTAAAAGATGCGACTTAATACCGGCCAAAAAGCCTGGTTTTTATTCTTGTCCTAGTTGTGGTTTTCTTTTTGATGAAAGAGTAAATAGAGATTCCGATTCAACTACAAGTAGATATGATGTTGATACTTTCAGATGTAAAGATGGAGAGCCACCTTTAGTTTTTCAAAAAGCCCGTGATAAATTTAACAATGATAAGTTTGAAGTTGTTGGCTTAAGATTAGAACGTGGCGATTATTCGTTATTATTTGGTCAAAGATATACTGTTTTAAAGAGGAGAAAATAATTAAGACACTATAAAATGTCCTAAATGTGTCAAAAAAATCTCTGATACCTGTGAAAAATGCATTCATTGTGGTTATTAGTTAAATAAAACATATTCATAAATTAGGTCTTCATATTCTGGACCTGTACACATAGAATCAAGAACTAGCAAAATTTATGAAAGAGACCAACATATGAAATTATTTGTATCTTTTTTATTATTTGTTATAATATAAGTGTCAAGAAGAAGACTTTAAAATTTCTTCAAGATTGGTCGGAATAGAGACCTAAAACCTATTCGCGCGGTGGTGACGCACCTAAAAACGTTTTTTTATTTATGACTTTTAAAGAATCTGTTTTAGCAAAATTATTCATATGTGCTAATGAGTATAACAAGCTTATTGGTATTGATTTTGTAATTACTTCAAAATATTTTGTTAATAAAGATGTCTATTTGCTAAGATTTCATAAGGATAATTTTTTACATTTAACTGGTGTGACTACAAAATTGTATGCTGAAGAATTCTTTTACAAATGTTTACACAAGACGTTGAAATTAGAAGAATTTGATTGCGACAATAATGATGAAATTAAAGGCAAGGTTAAAGAAAAGATGAAAAATCTCTCCAACATAGGAAATTTCTTTGATCGTGAATTAATTTTTCAGGAGTCTTTCGAGAAAAATAGAGTGAAGTGCAAAATTGCAACAAGTGACGGCAAATGCACTCTAGGATTTATTAAAATTAAAAATGATGTTCATGTACCATTAACTTTGCTTAACAAAAATCAAATTAAAATAGAGAATGCAATTACTAATTTCAAAATTGAGAAAGTTGTTAAATAGAATCGTTACGAAGAAATAAAATAATGAGGGCTCACTTTTAGAGAAAAGAGGGCTCATTTGTATTATTTCTGAGCATTTCTTCCAAATGTAGACTAAAGCTTTGATACAGTGGAAAACACTAAAATCGAGGCTTTTTATTGGTTTGTTGTGGCGAACTTGATTGACTCCTCGGAACAGCTGAGTGTTAAAATAATTTATTTTTCAATTAATTTAAGAATGCCGGGATCTGATGATTCAAAAATTTTAATAAAATCTTGATTAATAAGATTAGAAATAGGTACGCATAATGTAGCAGAAAGTTTTTCAAGATTTTCGATTGATGGTTCGCTTCTTCCTTGTTCCCAGTCAGATATTCGATATCTTTCTACCCCTATCAATTTGGCTAATTTTGCTTGGCTTAAGTTATTTTGCTTTCGATAATATTCTAATTTAATTAATTTATTTCGCTTCATGTGAGTAATTTTAACTCATTATTTGTTGAAATTCAAATCTGATGATGTATAATTTTAATGAGTAAAAAAAACTCAGAAAGGAAATGACATGGAATTCAAAAAACCAAATAATAGTAATAACGGTGAGTTACAACCATACAATCCTGAAAACGGCGAATATGAAGAAAAATGTAGTCACGATGTTTTCAACTATTATGCTCGCAAACTTGGCGGGAATAGAAATGATTTTCCATTAGGATTTCCTGATAATAAATATCCTATTGAATATATTCATGATTACTTAAATAAAGAAATAAATTGGACAAATATTGAATTTAATGAAAATAAAGGAAAATTTTTAATCGATCCAAAGCACCCAAAAAAGCGTTACTTAATTTTTAGAGAATTGTTAGGATATAGCGAAAAAAACATTGAATTACTAATTAGACAAATAATTGAAAATGCCCCTAAATATAAAGTTTTTGTTGATAAAGGATATGATAAATTTGGATTTAGAGCAAAAATATACATGCCAATCAAATTTTATGGTAGTTCTAAACAGCTTATAATTAAAACTTGCTGGTTAATATCCGAAGGGAACAAACCGAAATTTATTACAGCATGGTATGATTCAAAATTTGAAAGGAATTTAAGAGATGAAATTTAATGAATTTGTAAAAGTTAAAACGTTGGTAAAGAAAAACAATGTTGAAATTGGTGAAGTAGGGATAATAATCGATGCATTGGATAAGCCTACAGAAGGATATATTGTAGAATTTTGCAACGATGAAGATTACGAACCTTGGGCAACCGAAACTTATTATCCGAATGAAATCGAATTAGTCAAATAGTAACGAAACGATGATTACTTTTTAGAAATGAATAGATTTTATTATTTATTTAAAGAGAGATGGGCTCACTTTTTGAGATAAAAGGAGCTGTCATTCACCTTTTAGGTTTTCGAACAGCCACTTTTTGTTTTCTTAATTCCTTTGGCATATTAAACGGTTCAAAGAAATAAAATATGGTTAATTGTGGTTCTTAAAACAAATGCAAAAAACAGTAAAATAAAAACATGTTCACAATTTTTGTTGAGTGCATTTACCACTGAGTCTTCTCTTACTAGTCGGCGACAATGGAATAATTATCAATGCTATAAAGTAAGGGAATTTTCCTTGCTTTGTGATACAATGACAGCATGATTAAAAATTCCACTCAATATGATTTCCAATATGACTTTAGAGTTGATAGTCAATTAAAGATTATCAAACTTTTGCAAAGTGGAGAAAAGTCAATTAATTATCTCAAAGATAATTTAGGAATTTCTTTTACTGCGGTTTCTAAAGTTGTTAATCAATTATTAGAATATAAGATATTGGAAAAAGCATATGAAAAACCTTCAAAGGGTAAATTAGGTAGGAATCCAGTTTTATTTAAATTAAACACTTCAAATGGATTAACGTGTTCAGTTGATTTTTCATCAATGGACATAACTATTACTTTGAACGATTTATCAGGAAATATTGTGAGCACAAGAACAATTCCCAATACTTTATACATTAATTCAGAAGTATTAAGCCAAACGTCTTTATATATAAAAGAAATGTTGGCTAGCAAAGAAGCGAAGAAAAGAAAACTATTGAATATTGTTGTTGCTTGCCCTGGCTTGATTAACAAAAACAATGGTGAGGTTGTGAGCTCGTTCCGTTATCAATATAAGAATAATCCATCCCCATCAGCATTTTTCTTTAAAGAATTTGGCGCACCCACATATGTTTACAACGATATAAAAATCGCTTGTATTGGAGAGAAAGCTTCTGGAGTAGTTCCTAAAGCCGCTCTTAATTATTGTTTAATACACATTGGCAACGCTGTCGGTGCTGCTTTAGTGTTTGATGGTAAATTATACCAAGGACAATTCGGCTTTTCTGGTGAATTCACAAATGATGAAGAATTAAAAGAAAGCACTGGCGTAGAAAGAAATAGATTGCGTGGTTTGTGGTATATTGCCGAAATAGTGGAAGAAAAGGATCCAAAATCATCAATTATCAAAGATAAATTTAGAATCGATTTTGATAAAGCGGAAAAATTGTTCAAAGAAAACAATGAAGCATTTGATGAAGGGCTCAAGGCGCTTGCCAAGCAAAACGCCCAACAAATCATTGCCTATAATGACTTCCTTGACTTGGAATACATTATCATTGAAGGCTCAATTGTTAAGTTTGAAAAAAAATATAAAGAATATTTGCTTGAGAACATTAAAAAGTACTCTAATAACTTTAGAGCAAAGCTCATTTTCTCCTCGCTAGAAGACAAAGCTTCATTAAAAGGGACAATCTTCCAAGCTAATAGACTTTACTTCTTGAATAAGCTAGAAAATATTGCAAATGAGCAAAACGTAAACGGATCATACAACATTTTTGATTCCTTTGGCGATAATATTTAAATATTGATGAAAAGATGATAAATTTTTTTTCATCTTTTATTATTTAAAGAAATAAGACATATTAAATCTAAAAGTGTAATATTTCATTGATATATTAAACCCGGTTTAAAAATAAATTGAAAATGTATGGCCTTATTAATAAAATAATAGGTGAAGAGGTATATACATATGAAAAAAATACACACTCTTTTAATTAGCGGTATTCTTTCTGCTTTTGGTTTAACCTTGCTTGCAGGAATTTCCATGAATGGACATGTATTTAACATTAGTGCTTCATCCTGCAATCACCAAGGCTATCATTATGAAGGTAAGGCGGCAACCGCAACTCAGGATGGATGGAATGAATATTGGGTATGCTGCAAATGCCATGAATCTTTCTTGAGCAAACCAGATGGTACTTTTACTAATAATTCAGCTTTTAATATGGTTGGTGGAAAACCTGGCCCAGGTCATATAGCGTATTTACCTCGATTGATTGGCGAAACAAAAGTACTTGTTGTCGCTGACTTACATGTCAATAGTGGCTCAACAGAAGCTGCTCACTTAAGAAAAACCCTTAAATATATTAAGGATAATAATTATGATGTAGTGGTATTCAATGGCGACATAGTTGATTGTGGCATAAGCGCTAACTATCAAATTGTTGATAATATTTTCGAAGATGTTTTTGCTTCTGTTCCTGTCGCTGATAGACCAGAATTCTTATTCAATATGGGTAATCACGAATTCTATCCAAATACATCCTGCAGACATCAAGACACAGTGTATAGCACTCAACAAAATCTCTTCTTTAGCTTTGCTAATAAATGGATGAAGAGTGAAATTACTGATAATGTTTACACTCGAAAAATTAATGGAGTGACATATATTATTGCTTGTCCAGGCCCTGAATATAAAGATGGTGAAGATTACTTGGCGGCTTTAGGTGGTTATTCATCTCAAGATTTTGCTGATTTAAAAAACTATCTTGATGAAGCAACAAAAAATGATGAACCAGTCGTGCTTGCTACACATCATCCATTTGGTTATACCTATGGTGGTTCTAACTATGGTATGCCTACAGGCAATGTTGTTAACACGATGAAGACATTATTAAGTAATTACCCATCAGTTATAAACTTTACAAGCCACACTCACTTCTCTAATTTACATGAAAGAGCATTAGATCAGACTAATTACACTTCAGTAAATGTAGGTATGCATTGCTTTGGAAAATATGTTAGCTCTTGCGAACAAGATGAAAATGGCGAAACAATTATGTATCAAAACGTTGCTTCTAGAAGAATAAGTGGTGACTCCCAAGGCTCCGCTCAACACGGTGCTACTCACTTTGGTCTTGAAGTAAACTTTGATGATGAAATTACTATTAGCAGAATCAACCTTGCAAAAGGTGAAAAATATAGTCATGGTGAATGGACAATTCCTTATGGAATTAATTCCACAAATAAGCATGAAAAATTTTATTATGAAGCTGGTGAAAGAGAAGGCGAAGAAATGAAATTTGCAGCAGGTTCAGAATTAACTGCTTCTGCAAATGTTGGCGCTTCATCATCAACAATTAATGTCTCCTTTACAGATGTAGAAAACTATTGGGCGGTTGAAGGCTATAAAGTTGAAGTGGTTGGATCCACTGGTTTAGTAGACAAGCGCACATGGTGGCAATCATTGTTCTGGGCTGATTTAGGCCATAAGACAACTTATTCATTCGATATATCTGAAGTTAAGTTAGATAGTGAATACACAATTAATGTATATCCAATGGATTTCTTTGGAGTTTATGGCAATCCATTAACAAAAACCATTTCAACTTCTGCTGAAAGAACTAATGAAGAAGAACTTGAAATCGCTAGTGGCGACTTGTTCTATTTATCAACTGTCTATTCTTCAAGTTATGGTTCAAATGGATATGTTTATGACAATCATTGCACTGATACTGCGGATGCAAATTCCGGTTATTCTTACAAAGTAAGCTGTGATGCTACTGGAGATGGCTGGCCAGGAATTAAATATAAGCTTCCTGAAGCTATTGATATGACGAATTCCAAGATCAGTTTAGATGTTAAATTCATCAACGCTCATAAGTGGTTCTCAGTTAAACTATATGACTCCACAAATACATTAGTGTGTGGTGAACCTGGTATTGATGCTTCTTCATCTGATTGGAGTCATCAAGAATTCTCCAAAGCTGTTTTACAAAGCAAAACAAAAGCAGGCAAGAATTTGAGCGATGTAATGTATATTGAATTCTATGTCAATTTTGATAAATATTCCGGTGTAAATCAAAGTGTTATCTTTGATAACTTACATATTGAAACTGATGCTACGTATAGTTTTATTACCTATACAACCAGTACAACAATTAAGTTCTCCGAGATTGGTGGTGAAAACCTTGATGGTTGGACCACTTCAAATAAGAGAATTGAATTCTACACAAATACAACTTCAAAGATTCTATTTGCATTAGTGGCCGCGAATGATGGCACTAGAGTCAGCGCTAAAGTCACAATTACTATCGGAGATGGAACTAATATTGCGGTAACAGATGTTCAAAGTGGTGGATACACAGTTACATCAGTTGGCGGCGGTGTTTACAAAGTAAGCATTAGAATCGGTTCTATAAATGCAAATGGATCTAATGGTTCAATAACCGCAGGAAAGATTAATTTCCGTGACAGTCTTCCTGTTAATATTTGCGATTTGAAAATTGTATAATCTTTAATGGGCCTCTATCTCTAATGATTGAGGCTTTTATTTACCGCATATATTCGAAAAATGACCGAATATCTCATTTTTATGACAAGAATAAATATTTTTAATATGCTCTTTCCCAGGAGATGAAACTATGGAAATTATTAAAGTTAATGAAATCACAATAGCAATTTTATTTAAAATGCAAAAGTGACTGCTGTGATTGTCGGGAACAGAATTTCTGTCGATAATGAAAAAAGATATTAGAAATTGGGAAAGAAAAAAAGAATTCCAATTTTTAAAATAATGTTAAACGAAAAGAATTATGAACTGGATGTCATGCCTTTATTATAGAAAAATTAAGGGTGGTCGAAATTCTTAGTAATATCTTAAGTGGTGGTCGCTGTATCACTTCTTGAGTGTATAGCCAAGAAATTTATAGACGCCTTGTGGCGTCTTATAATTTTGCATAAAGTTGTCCTAATTTTGTGGACAACTGAAATATATTGTGTTATCATATTTTATATGATAAAACATTCAATTAGGTATTTTAATAATAAGCAAATAAGAGCTGTTTGGGATAA